>JBFWSD010000184.1:0-8803 GCA_050248575.1 Gemmataceae bacterium | reverse complement strand
GATCTCGAGCGGATGCGAGATATCGTGGCGCTGGAAGGTGAAGCGCATCTGGTATTCGGAATGCGCGCGCAGATGGTCGATGTTGGCGGTGCTGCCCGTGATGAAGTTGTCGACACAGATGACTTCGTGCCCTTCAGCCAGGAAACGTTCGCACAGATGAGAGCCGACAAAGCCGGCGCCGCCAGTGATCAGGGTTCGCACGATCGTCCTCCGCTCGGGTTGACAGGTAGTTGCGGAGATTGTCCGCTCTGACGGCGGCGGGCGTCAAGTCCACTCGCTAGCGGAGGAGTTGTTCCATGCCCTCGCCGAAGGCGTTGCCGATCTGGGCAAAGGTCTTGCCGCTGCCGAGGTAGAGAAAGCCGAGATTGCTGGCGATCCGGCCGAATTGCTGCTCGGCTTGCTTGTCGATCCATTGGCCGTTCTTGAAGCCCTTTTCTTGCAAGTCGTCAGCCTCCTGATCCCAGAAGTCGGCGGTCTTGACCAGCACGACGTTCCCCTTGAACTCGGGGCGATCGGCGACGGCCTGCTGCACGGCCCGGAAGGCGAGGGCCCGCGGCTTGGCGTTGGCGCCGAGCACGCCGAACTCGCCGATGACGAAGGGCAGGTTCGGCGCACGCAAGTCGGTGCGGACATCCTTGATGAAGTTGGTCAGATTTTCTTCGTACTCGTTTCGATTGGCTTCCTTGCTATTGTCATTCCAGCCCTGAAACCAGACGAAGCCGACCAGTTCACATCGCGCCCCCTTGAGTTCAGGGATCTCCTTGCCCGGATCGGCAAGCACCTCCTTGATGGTGGCCGTGAGCTGCCGGTAGTAGATACCGGTATTGCCCCCCGAACTCGGCGGCCTGGCTTCGACGGCCAGACTCATCGCCCCCTTGGTGAGTTTGATGAGCAGCACCGGTTCCTCGAAGTGGTTCCCCATCACCGTGCCAAACAACAACTCCGGGCCGAACTCATCTTCCGCATGGCCGAAGCCGACGGTGAGCTTCCCCCTGGCCCGGCGCACGTCGTAGACGTCGGAGTAGATGAACACATCGTCGCGGACTTTCCAGGTGCCGTCCGGGTTCTGGATCTCCGCCAGCAAGGGGCGCGTGGCGGGCTGATCGGCAAGACTCTTGAGCGTGCGAATGTGGGCACGGCCGCTCATGTTCGATTGCCCTGCAAGCACGAAGACCTTGACAGTCTTGCCCGCAGCCACCGGGTTGACCGTTCCTTTCGGGGTGTTCGGCGTCTCGGTCCTGTCCCTTCCTCCCAAGACAAGGAAAGAGAGCAGTAGCGCCGCGGCAACACCGACGCCGCCGGCGAGCAACAAACGCCTTCTTTTGCTCGGATCGGCCAATCGGTCTTTGAAGAACGTCCTCGTCCCTTCCGACAGGCTTGGACTGGTCTCGGCCAGTGCCGGATTGGATGCCCGCGGGCTGCCGCCCAGGCTCGTCGGTTCCAGCCCCGAGGGGAGTGCAGGCGCCACGGGCCGCTGTGCCGTCAGCCCAGTGGCCAGGTCTGGCGCCGCGCCTGCAGGCAGCGGACACTTCTCCAGATCCGCCAGCACGTCGGTCATCGACTGGTAGCGGTCCTCAACTTTCTTGGCGACCATGCGCGTGTAGGTCGCCTCGAGCGGCTCGGGCACATCGGGCCGCACAACTCGCAGCGGCGGGATCGGCTCATTCTGGTGGGCAAGGAACTTTTCCATCGCGGTCTCGCCGCCGAACATGGGCTGCGCCGTGAGCAAGTAATAGAGCGTGCAGCCCAGGCTATAGATGTCGGCGCGATGATCGGCCCGCTTGGTGTTGATGGCCTGTTCAGGGGCGATGTAATCGCAAGTGCCCATGATGCTGCCGCTATCAGTAAGGTCCTTGGCCGGCCCGGCGTTGGCGCCCCCTTCGAAGCGGGCCAGGCCCATGTCCAGCACCTTGACCAGGAGTTGCCCGGCAGCATCGGTGGTGCGCAGCAAGTTGTGCGGCTTGATGTCGCGATGAATCACGCCGGCTTGATGGGCGTGCGCCAGGCCGCGGCCCGCCTGCACGATGCAGGCCACCGCGTCGGCCACGGGCAACGCTCCCTTCGCGCGGACGTAGCTGGACAGATCCTGCCCGGGCACAAACTCCATGACCAGGAAGTGCGTTTGCTGGGCCTCATCGGCATCGTAGGCAGCGACAATATTGGGATGGACGAGGCGGGCCGCCGCCTCCACTTCGCGCTGGAAGCGTTCCAGCATCCCCTGGTCTCTCGTGAAAGCGGGCGAGAGCACCTTGAGGGCCACCACCCGCTTCATACGGCGATGCACCGCCTTGTAGACCAGCCCCATGCCCCCCTCGCCGAGCTTGTCGGTGAGGAGATAGTTGCCCAGCACCAGTCCGCGCGTCTTGCCCTGGCACAGCATGGTGGCCTGGAAACGCGTGAGCAGGTTCTGCCTCATCAATTCCTGGGCAAGCTGCTTGGTATCGTTGCGCCGCTCGGCAGGCTGCGCGTTGACAAATCCCTGCAACTCGGCGGCCGGCACCAGCCCCAGGTCGGCGATGCTCTTCAACAACTGCTCCGGTGGGACCAGCTGAAAGGCAGCCGTCTGCGACGATGAGGTTTCCATGCTCAACCTCAGGTCATGAGTATGGGTGACATGCGCTCACCATTGTGCGGGATGGCGGTCACCCCTGCAAGGGCCATCAGCACCATTCGTAGTCCCACGAGACAAGCTGCCCGTCTCGATAGGGCATCACACCGTGGAACATCCTCTGCTCACGATCGAAAACCAGCGGCAAGAAATGCCGATCCCCCTCCCACAAGGGCAGCTCCAGCACCCGCGCGAGATCAACCCAGGCCAGCGTGCCCTCGTCGTTCTCGGTGAGGGGCGTGCCGCGATAATGCTCGATGAGAAAAAGAAAGCCGAACCAGTCTTCACCCTGCTTGCCGAAGCCGGGCCAGCTGATCGTGCCGCGCAGCCGGAGCGATGCGCAGTCGATGCCGGCTTCCTCGCGGATCTCCCGGCGCATGCCGGCCACGACGTGTTCGCCGGGTTCCAGCTTGCCGCCCAGGCCGTTGTACTTGCCGCGATGGGCGTCGTCTGGGCGGCGATTGCGATGGACGAGCAACACTTGCCGGCCATCCGCCGAGAGGACATAGCCCAGGGTAGCCAGCACCGGGGTGTAGGGCATCAACGTTGGAAGTTCTGGGTGTTGAGGTAGAGCTGGCCCGGGCTGGCCGCGCTCGGATTCAGAGAGGCCAGCACCAGGTCGGCCACTTCCTGGGCCCGGCTAACTTTCTCGAAATGACTGGGCTGGTAGGGCTGCCCGGGCACGCGATCGCAAACGATGAGCACGAATCGGCCCACACTGGCACGGATCTGGTAGCCCAGCGGCGTGCCGATCGGTTCCACACGCAGCCCGTTCGCTGATTCTAGTGCATCGCAGATACTGGCGGCCAGCGGAGCTGCTTCCAGGTGCGAGACTTCCCAGAGAGGAAAGGGCTTACCCGCCTGCTCGGGGCCAAGGGGCAGCAGATCCCAGTCGAGGGCACGCGGTCGCACAATGACCATGGTGCGCCGCCCGGGCGGCACCAGCACTCCCACCGCTTCCGGCCCGGCTTGCTTTCCTTCCACCCGCACGAACCCGGACATGTCGCTCCTTTGAATAGCATTCAGCAATCAGCTTCAGCAATCAGCTTTCAGCAAGACCTGATCCGCCCCCTAGCTCAACCGTCCGCAATCGGCAATCGGCAATCACTTCTTGTCCCAGTTGGGCTGGAATGCCTCGGACTTCTGGCGGTGCTTCTCAAGCGTTTCCACCAGAGGCCTGAGGGCCAGGCAATATTCGCGATAAGCGCCCGACAGATCTTCCTGGATCAGGTAACCTTCGGCCTGTTGCTGATGCTGCGCGAACAGCTCCCAGTTGGCTTCCCACTGCCGGTCGCGCAACAAGGTCTCCACGGCATTTTCGGCCTTGAGCAGGCGATCGAGCAGTTCCTGATCGACCGTGCAGGGCAGCTTGCGATGCACGCGCGGCTTGGCCCGGCGTTTCTTTTTCTTTTTCGGTTCGGGCCGGTTCCGTTCGCGAATGTAGAAGGCCACGATGCCCGCAATGCCGATCAGGAAGAACACAAACGCCAGCACGAAGCAGAGGGCGCCTCCTGACATCTTCTGGATGAGCAGGATGATCGCGGCCACCGCCAGCAGCCCGCCGACGGCCAGGCTCGCCTGCGGCCAGGGCAGCCGCCAGTACCAGGGCTCGGGCGGCTCTTGATTCTCGGCCTCATTCGGCGGCTCGATGTCCATCTTTGAATGGACCACGATCACCGTGATATTGTCCGGGCCGCCACGCAGGTTGGCCAGGTCGACCAGCAAGCGACACGCTTCCTTGGGGGCCAACAGACTGACCACGGCGCCGATCTCGGTATCAGTGACCAGTCCGGACAGGCCGTCGCTGCACATGACGTAAATATCACCAACGCGGATGGGATGGGGCCCTTCCACGTCGGGCTTGACGTTGCCCTCCGGGCCCATCGAGCGCACCAGCACGTTGGCAGGCACCCCTTGCACGGATTCCGGCTGAACACCCTGCCGCTTGGCCAGTTCCCAGAGCAGACTGTGATCGAAGCTGAGTTGCTCGATGTGCCCTTCACGAACGCGATAGGCGCGGCTATCGCCCACGTGCCCTACCCAGGCTCCGTCCGGGCGAAGCACCAGGGCGGTGCTCGTCGTGCCCATGCCCTGAAACTCGCGGTTCTGCTGCCCGCGTGCGTGGATGCTGGCGTTCGCTTCGTGGAAAGCCTTGTCGAGAGCCGATTCGGCCCCCTCGGCGGCATACTTCTGATAGGCCAGTGGAATGATCTCGGCGGCCAGCTCGCTGGCCAGTTCGCCCACAGCGTGAGCGCCCATGCCGTCGGCCACCACGAAGACGTGGCCCTGCGTTTGCCACTGGTTATCGTCGCGGGCAGGCTGCGCCGAATGTGCATCCTGATTATGACTGCGGCGGATGCCCACATCGGTCAAGCTGGCGTACTCAATCTGCTCGTTCACGCTCACAGGCGCCTTCCTCGACCCTGGGCTAGCCACCCCCCCTACTCTATCTCAGCACACGGCAGGTGGAAATAGGCTGCTTGGACGGGACACGAGGACACGGGGATGCGGGGACACGGGAACACGGGGACACGAACGAGGGACAAATGACAAGTTCCCCCGTGAAAAATGCTATTGACTGCCTGCCGGGCCAAGGCTAAAGACATCGCCTTCCCGGAAAGTAGTTTTTCACAGGTGGGCGAGCGATGACGCGATCAGCGTGGCTGCTGGCACTGGCCCTGGCGACCCTGGCGACAGGCTGCGTCGAACGCCGGTTTGTCGTCAACTCCAACCCATCCCGTGCCCTCATCTTGCACAACGGCAATCCGATCGGTGCGGCCCCGGCCGACGACCATTTCACCTACTACGGCGATCATGACTTCACGGTCATCCTGGACGGTTACGAGACGCTTCATGTCAAGCAGAGCGTGCCGGCCCCGTGGTATGAATATCCTCCGTTCGACTTTGTGGCCGAGGCACTGATCCCCTGGCGGATCAAGGACGTGCGCCGCTTCGAATTCAATCTCCAGCCAGTCCAGGCGGTTCGCGCTGACGAACTGCTGCAGCGTGGTACGGTGCTGCGTGAACGCGCGAAGACCATCCCGGGCGATCCGGAAGGGCAAAACGTGCAAAAACCGGCAGGGCAGCCCGCGGATGATCTGCAGCTGCCCCCCGAACAGATGCCACGCCTCACCAGCCTGCCCTGAGCCCAGAACCACTGAACCGTGCCCTGTCTCCTTGCTTACTGGCCGCCGGACTTGCGCCTCCCTACCGATTTTCGCGGGCGTCTTGCCCATGACGCGGATCATGGTAGGATCAAAGCGGAGGCGTAGCTCAGTCGGTAGAGCAACGGACTTTTAATCCGTTGGTCGTGGGTTCGAGTCCCACCGCCTTCATTCGCAAAGCCCGATAATTCCAGCGGTTCTCGCTCGTTTCGATCCCACCGCGGGGTCGACGACTACCACTCTTCGAGCGAGGACTACCACAATGGCCCGCAAAATCGGGGTTCCGACCTACCTCCACCACAAAGCGAGTGGGCAAGCGTTCGTGCGCCTCGGCAGGAAGAACATCTATCTCGGCAAGCACGGGACGCCCGAGAGCTGGAATCGGTAGGAGCAGGTCTGCCGCAAGCTCCGGCGAGAGCGCGAAGCCGCCATGCTGGCCGCCCAGCCCGAGGTCAGGTCCGGTGCCACGATCGAGGAGTTGTGCGCGTCCTACCTGGTCTGGGCCCACGGCTACTACCGCCGGACGGACGGATCGCTGAAGAGCGAGTACCGGGACTGCAAGCTTCTTTCCGGGAGCTGCTCACCGAACGACGGCGCCGTTCCTGGCCTCGCGGGCCCACGAACACGGACGAACGCCGAGACGTCTCCTTCTGGCGTTTCGGGCTAATTCGTGTGACAAGAGCACGGCCCGGTGACACAGCTACTTCCGGCGGCCAACCACTCAGTACAAACTCTCCTTGTAGGCCGTGTCGATCAACTGCTTGAGGGATTCAACCTCCAGACCCTCCATCTGGGTCTGATCGACCAGCACCTGCGCCAAATCAAAATGGGGGCCGCAAGCTTCATTGTTCGCGTTGTCCCATAGCTTCGAGCGGATGAGAGCCTTGGCGCACTGAAAATAACATTCTTCGACGTCGATACCGATGCCCAGAACGGGCTGCTTGCCCTTGATGGCCATGGGGGCCAGGACCTCTTCGTCGCGCACGATACAGGCACGCCCGTTGACGCGCAACGTTTCCCCTATGCCGGGCACCAGGAAGAGTAGGCCAGCGCGACCGGTCTCGATGATGTTACGCAGGCTGTCGGCGCGACGATTGCCCGGACGTTCGGCGATGACCAGCCTGCCCGCATCGAGCACGCGGGCCGCGGCGGGCAGATCTCCGCGCGGCGACACATCACACAGGCCATTCTTGCCCACGGTGCCCAGAAAGAGCAGCGGAGCCCGCGCCACAAACTCTTGCATGTGCTCGTCCAGTGCGGGCAGCTGCTTCTTGATGACCAGCTCGCTGGGCAAGCCAACCAGTGCTTCCAGTTCGGCGATGTTGGAGATTGTCTGCTGAAACGGCATGGTGCCCCCCGGTGTGTGAGTTTCCCCTTGGACGCAGTGACCGGGTGGGATCTTACCTTGCGAATTCATTGGGCTCGCCGGGAGGGGAAATCATGGAAAAATAGTGCAAGGATTCTCTCCACCGCCGGCAGTAGGATAGGGTAGCGCTCACGCCGACGAGGAGAGCCCGTGAACGGACGTTTGCTCCTGCATCAACTGCGCCAGCTTGTTGACGAGGGTGAGGGTCGGGACGCCCTTCTCCTCGAGCAGTTCGTGCAGAACCAAGACGAGGCGGCGTTCGCCCGGCTGCTCGAGCAGCATGGCCCAATGGTGTGGGGTGTATGTCGCCGGGTGCTCCGCGACCTTCACTTGGCCGAAGACGCTTTTCAGGCCACCTTTCTTGTGCTGCTCCGCCGCGCGGGCAGCATCACTTCCCGCGCTCGTCTCGCTGGCTGGTTACACGGCGTTGCCTGCCGCGTGGCCCTCAAGGCGCGGGCGCAGGCTGCCCGCCGCCAGGCACGTCAGCGCGAACTTCAGGAGCGAGCTGCCGTGAACGATGCTACCCCAGGTCGAGACGACGTCAGTGCCGTGCTCGACGAAGAAGTGCAGAAGCTACCGGCGCGCTATCGCGAGCCGATCGTGCTTTGCTACTTCGAGGGCAAGAGCGGCGTCGAGGTCGCTCGCACGCTGGGACTGCCCGAGGGGACTGTGCATGCGTGGCTGACGCGTGCACGCGAACGATTGCGGGCACGCTTGATCCGCCGCGGACTGGCACTGACCGCGGCAGGCCTGGCTGCGCTACTGGAGAACAACCTGAGTGCCGGAGTGCCGCCGCGCGTGCTCGAAAAGACACTACTCACCGCCCGGCAGACTCTTGCTGCCGGCCATCCACCCACCACCGATGCGTCGGCCCTGGCCGACGCCACCCTGAAGGAGCAGTTCATGACCAAGCTCAAACTGACCCTTGCGATCTGTGCATTGGGTGCCGCCCTCATCGGCACCGGGCTGCTCGCCATGCAAAAGGACTATTCACCCCGCGAAAAGATCACGGGCAAGTCGGCCGGCCACCTGCCGCGCAGTGCGGGCTACCAGGCCGACCTGTGCCGCTGGCTCGACACCCTGCGCGTCGAGGACTTTGCCCTCGAGCCTGGCCCGTTGCAATACGACGGTACGTTCACCGATCCCAGCGCACTGGCAAATCTCTGGCTCGAGGTGCGTGGAGCGCGGGCCTATCTCGATCCTGCCGGCGAGGCGGGCTGCAAGGTCCTCGGGGCCCAGCCGCGCTGGTTCGTTGTCAATGATGGCAAGCAAGGCGGTATCGAGGGGACGGGCACCGTCCGCCTGTTCCCGAGCGCCGTGCTCGGGGCGTACTGGTACCAGCGCAGTCTGCCCCTGGCCAACGGCAAGCAGGGCAACCCGTTCTTCCAAAACGCGGCACTCGGCCGGCGCGTCCTGGTTTGCACAGCCGTAGACATGTTCATGCAAGACCTCGATCACGACAACAATGACTACAATCGCCGCAGCGACTTCCTCGGCGGGCAACTCAACGCCTGGTCCTACTCTTATGGCGAGTGCAAGAACGCCATCGATGCCCGCGGCCGGGCAGCCTTCGAGGCAGGCTTCGCCCGCATCCTCGACAAGATCGCCTCCTGGGGCCCGCGCGACGTCAACACGAACATGGACATCCGGGTCATCTCCTCGATG
>JBFWSD010000183.1:0-8814 GCA_050248575.1 Gemmataceae bacterium | reverse complement strand
CCCCCATCATGGCGATCATGATGGCGCCGCGCCGCAGGGTGTTTGGAATATACATGGCGTATACCAGCATGATCAGCACCCAGGGCATGGCCATGCTGTCGCCGTAGAGGTCCATCAGCTTGCTTTCCTGGCCGGGCCGGGCCACTCCATCCATCCAGCCCGCGTGAAGATAGCGATAGTGATCCCAGCCAATGTCGATGACCAGCAGCGCGAACATCGCCAGTTCGCAAGAACGCAACTGCTTCATGGACAGGGGCTGCTTCGACCAGAGCAAGGCCGTGAGCGCGGCCAGCACCAGACAGTTTATGATGTGCACCCAGCCATCGAGAACCTCGTAGGGCGCATCCTGGATGGACAGGAGATAGATGACGCCCCAGGCAATCCACCAGAACTGGAAGATGATGCCGAGCCAGCGCAGTCGTTTGCGTAACAGCTGGGCCAGTTCTTCATCGGCGCTGGCGGTCGCGAACGGGGCGGCGCTGCGCAGCGGCCGCGGACGCTCGGCGGCCTGCAACGCGTCAATGCGCCGGGCCAGTTCTTGTTTGAGCGCGACATCGTCGCCGCACAGCCATTCGGGCAGAACGAGCCGGCCCTGCTCGCGCAGGCTGCACCAGCGTTGGAACAGGTCGTCGGCCTGTGCACTGCTCATGCGCTCCATGGTATCAATCGGGCGGAGACTGGGCAGTAGCCAGTCTGTGGTAGGATACATAACATCAAGCAGTTGACGGCCTTCGCCTGCCCGGCCGTGACGGACATGCTTGCGATTCAACGCTTTGTGGAAGGGACCGTTGCCATGCGACAGATCAAGATTGGGAATAACGCGGAAACCGTGGTCGAACGCGCCGATTTTCCTCCAGAACGCATCAAGCAGATCCTTGGCAACGAGACGGTCGCCGTGCTCGGCTACGGCGTCCAGGGCCGCGGCCAGTCCCTCAACATGAAAGACAACGGCGTCAACGTCATCGTCGGCATGCGCCAGGGCGGCAAGGGCTGGGACCTGGCCCTGCAAGACGGCTGGGAACCCGGCAAGTCTCTCTTCCCTCTTGATGAAGCCGCCGACAAGGGAACCATCATCCAGTACCTCTTGTCCGATGCCGGGCAGAAAGACTACTGGCCCACCCTCAAGCCGAAGCTCACCAAGGGCAAGGCCCTCTACTTCTCGCACGGTTTCTCGATCGTCTACAAGGACCAGACCGGTGTGGTGCCGCCCGCCGATATCGATGTGATCCTGGTGGCCCCCAAGGGCTCCGGCACCACCGTGCGCCGACTCTTCCTCGAGGGCAAGGGCATCAACGCCAGCTACGCCATCCAGCAAGACGCTACCGGCAAGGCGCTCGAGCGCTGCCTCGCCTGCGGCATCGCCATTGGCTCGGGCTACCTCTTCGAGACTACCTTCGAGAAAGAAGTCTTCAGCGACCTCACCGGCGAACGCGGCGTGCTGATGGGGGCCATCTACGGCCTGTGGCTGGCGCAATACGAGGTGCTGCGCGAACACGGCCACTCCCCTTCGGAAGCCTTCAACGAAACCGTGGAAGAAGCCACCCAGAGCCTGTACCCCCTCATTGCCGAGAACGGCATGGACTGGATGTACGCCAACTGCTCGACGACGGCCCAGCGCGGCGCCCTCGACTGGTTCAAGAAGTTCCGCGACGCCGCCAGGCCGGTCTTCGAAGACCTGTACAAGAAGGTTGCCGAGGGGGAAGAAACGCGCCGCACGCTCGAAGCCAACTCGCGCAAGGATTATCGCCAGCAGCTCGAGAAGGAACTCAAGGAGATCGCCGACAGTGAGATGTGGCAAGCGGGCACCGTCGTCCGCTCGCTGCGCCCCGAACGGGCCGCCAAGAGCAAGTGAAACTAACCAGGAAAGCGGTCGACCAGCTTGCCTAGTTGCTCCCGACATTGGGCACAGGTTTTTCGAAAGTCCGCGCTGAGAGCCTCGCACTCGCTCAGCTTTCCCCAGTACTCGAGGGCCCAGTGAGACCCGTCGGACCAGACATCCAGTGTGCTGGCCCTGGGGAGTCGGGACAGCTGTGGCTGAGAGAATTGATACTACGCCTTAAGTCACTCATTTCCAAGAAGTAATGATCATCATCTACCAATTACATGAATAGATTCTTGCATTGATTTTGAAGGCAAAGTGCGGCCCCTCGCCTTTTTGTGGCCAGGCGCGGGGCGGTAGCGTAGGAAGACCCTATTATCTCTTCCCTTCTCCTTGCCGGGAGGTCTTCATGTCGGATGCAGCCGTCGCCGCTGAACAGGTCAAAGATTCACAAGAAACGACGTGCTGCGTGGTGGGGGGCGGCCCGTCGGGGCTGATCCTGTCCCTCCTCCTGGCCCGCAAGGGTGTACCGGTCACACTGCTCGAGGCACATCACGATTTCGACCGCGACTTCCGCGGCGACACCGTGCATCCTTCCACCCTCGAGGTCCTCGATCAACTCGGGCTGGCCGAAAAACTCCACGAGATTCCGCACGGCAAGCTCAGGCAGATGAGCGTTGTCACGCCCGACGGCAAGACCAAGCTGGCGGATTTCGGCAGCCTGCCGACCAAGTTCCCCTACGTCATGCTCATGCCGCAGGCCAAGTTCCTCGACCTGCTTGCCACCGAAGCGGCCAAGTATCCCGAGTTCAAACTCATCCTGGGCGCCAACGTGCAGCGCGTCGAGCAAGAGCACGGCGTGGTGAAAGGCGTCCGCTATCGCGACAACAACAATGAATGGCACGAGGTCAAGGCGCACCTGACGGTGGCCTGCGACGGGCGGCACTCGAAGATCCGCAGCCTGCTCAAGCTCGAGCCGGTCAAGACTGCCCCGCCCATGGACGTGGTATGGTTCCGCTTGCCCCGCCGCGAAGAGGATACCTTCGATGAAGGGGCCATCTACATTCACGGCGGCCATTTCGCCGTCATCCTCGATCGCCAGACCGAGTGGCAAGTGGGTTTCGCCATCCTCAAAGGGGGTTTCCAGCAACTGAAAGCCGCCGGCCTGGAGGAGTTGCAGAAGGTGATGGCCGAACTCGTTCCCTGGCTGGGCAACCGCGTCGACCTCATCGACGACTGGAAGAAGCTGCACGTGCTCAACGTCGAATCGAGCCGGCTGGACAAGTGGTATCAGCCCGGCATTCTGCTGATCGGCGACGCGGCCCACGTGATGTCGCCGGTGGGCGGAGTCGGCATCAACTACGCCATTCAAGACGCCGTGGAGGCAGCCAACCTGCTGCACGCGCCCCTCAAGGCCAAGTCCGTCACCGAAGACAACCTGCGCCGGGTGCAGCAAACGCGCAGTACGCCCGTCTGGGCCATCCAGACATTTCAGAGCATGGTGCAGAAGCAGATCGTTGCCCAGGCCTTCAAGGACCAGCGTTTCAAGCTGCCCTTCTTCATGCGCATGGCTCTGAGCATGCCCTTCGTCAAGGACCTGCCCGCCAAGATGCTGGCTTTCGGCATCAAGCATGTGCGCGTGCAAGACTGAAAGGAACAACACGGCATGTGAACAGCACCCGGAACAGAGAAACTCCGACGATGACTATCATCCTCCTGACTGGTTTTGAGGCCTTTGGCAACACCCCGGTGAATCCGGCCGAGCAAGTCGCGCGGCGGCTGAACGGGCAGGAACTCGCCGGTGCCAAGATCGTGGGCCGCATCGTGCCCAACACCTATTTCAAGTGCGTGGAAGTGGTTGCCGCTGCGCTCGTGGAACTGCAACCTGAGGCCGTGGTGATGATGGGCGAATATGGCGGCCGGGCCATGATCACCGTGGAACGCATCGCCCAGAATCTCAACGACAACGTCCGCTACGGGCTGGCCGACAACGACGGCAAGCTGATCCAGGACCAGCCGACCGCACCCGCCGGGCCAGCCGCCTATTACACCACGTTGCCCATCCGGGCCATGGTCAAGGCGATGCGGACCGCTGGGATCCCTGCCGACATTTCCGACGTGACGGGCACCTTCTGCTGCAATCACTTGATGTACGGCGTGCTCCACCACATTGCCACGAACAAGCTGCCCATCCGGGCGGGCTGGATTCATCTGCCCCACTTGCCCGAGGTGGCAGCGCGCGTCGAGAACCTGGGTGCACCAAGCATGTCGGTGGAAACCGCCTGCGCGGGGGTGGGCGCTGCCCTCGCGGCCATCCTGTCGCATCCAGTGGACAGCGACGACGCGCTGCCGTCGCGATTGCAAATCTGACGGCTAGTCGGTGAATTCCTTGCCCGTAGCCTCCGCGCCGTTGATGGTGATGGCCGCGCGCAGCGACGCATCCGAAAGCTTCGCGGGCAGGGCCGCGGAATGGCCGTCGCAGAACACGGCAAATACCTTGTCGCTCCCCGGCGCACCGAGCTTTGGCAGCGGTTTCTGGGGATCGAAGGGCAGCCCTTCGGGCTTGGTCCACGGAACCGCCTCGCCCGCCTCGACGAACATGATGGTATTGGAAGTGCCGTCTCTGATGTCGATGATGCGAATGCCGGCGGGCAATCCCGGCTTGGCGGGCGGTTGCAAGAAGGCGCCTTTACCTTCGAAGCCGCGATAGTAGGTGGTGTCGGGCGCCGACTTGCTGCCAGCCACCACGTAGATCTCCGGCATTTGCTTCAGCAACTTCATGTTGTCCGGGCTGTCCCAGGGCTCATCGAGCTTGAACTGGCGATAGAGCTGATCCTGTTCGATATAGGGTAGGATGGCCACGCGCCAGCTCAGCAGCGCCTTGCCGTCCTTGCTGTAGATGTTGCCCGGAAAGCGCCCCTGGGCGGCTTCGTAGTTGAGTGCGGCCAGGGCAAATTGCCGCAGGTTGTTGCTGCGCGTCGCCTGCGTCGAGCTCTTCTGGAACAGCGGCGCTGCCTCGGCCTGCAAGGCATCAATTTCCTTGCCGATGATCTCGAGGTCGACGGCCACCATGTTTTCCTTCTGGGTGACGGCGATGGCCTTGAGCAGCCCTTGGCCGCGTTCGACGAGTGGCTTGAAATCAGGATTGTCGGCCAGCGTGTCGAGCATGGCCCGGGCCATGCCAACAGAATCCTTGATGCTGGTAGCTCCGGCGGCCGCCTGGTTCGCCGCCCCGAAGTTGAGCTGCGCCTTGGCAGTCAGCCCGGAGCTGACATCGATGGTCACCAGAGCCGTCTGCGTATCGGCCAGAGGCAAGAAGGGGGACTTCTGCTGCGCCAGCATGCCCTTCAACTGGCCCAGCGCAGGCGTGAGATGGCCCCCCACAACAACGGGGGCAGTTTGCTTGGCCGCGCTGGCCAGTACCGGGCTGAGTGGGCCCTGCCCTTGGTGCCCGCTAGTGATCTTCTTCAGGTGCTCGACGCCGCCGAAGGCGAAGCGCTTGTCGCTCAACAGCGTCAGCCCCATCCCGTCGGGCTCTTCCGGCGGCTGCTTTTCCTTGAAAGTCTTGTACCGGACTCGCTTGCCGGGATAGTAGGTGAGGCCGTCCTTCGTGACCGGCTCCGCGAACACCGGCATCGTCTTGAGCAGCTTGCCCTTGTCGTAGGGCTGCTTGGTGGTCAGCACGACGCTGACCCCTTCTTCCCGTTCTGGCGGGAACTCATGCATGATCAGCGTGACGCGCTCCACGTTTTCCGGCTTGATTCCTGCGATCCCCTCCTCGAGCTGCTTCAGCTCGCGGCGCATCTCGCGCTGCACCTGGGGCTGCTGTTTCATCTTGGTGAACAGGTCGCTCTTCCAGACCTGATCGACGCGCACGCTGGCGAAGCCAACGGCCTGCGCGGGAACCATCTTCAGATCGGCAGCCAGGCCGGTATCGCCGCCGCCGGTTTGTTCGTTGCTGGTCTGGCCCGGGTTGTTGTTGCCCTCGGGCTTCGGCGTCTCGCTCTTCTTGGCACAACTGGCCAGGGCCACGCACAGCGCCGCCCACGCCACGACATGATAGCTCCTCATGGCTCGTCTCCTTGAAGAAAGTTCGAGATGTCACTCGACCGTGAGATAGAGGCAGCGACGGGCAAGATCATTTCACGCCACCGTGGAAATTCGCCTCGCCAACCGGTTCGTGTCAGGACCGAAAGGATTGAAAGGTACTGTTCAGGGGCTCACACCGCCGCTCGTCAAGCCAGCGAGACTATTCGAACTCGAGCTTGCGGTCGCCAATGCCGCCACGCAGCGGCGTGGCACGGGGCCGCGGCGGCTTCTTCTCCACCGGAGCTTCCGGTTCGGCCTCGGCTTCCGCGGCAGCCTCGGCGCCTGCCTGCGAGGCCTTCAACGACAGCGAGATCCGGCGCTGCGCCTTGTCGATCTTCAGCACCGTCACGTCCACCGACTGGCCCACCTGGACCACGTCGGCCACGCGGCGGACGCGCTGCGGCGACAGCTCGGAAATGTGAATCAGCCCTTCGACGCCGGGCTCCAGCTCCACGAAAGCGCCGAAATCCATGATGCGCGTGACCTTGCCCGTCACCTTGGTGGAGGGCGGGAAACGCGCTTCCACCTCGTCCCACGGGCTGGCCTGGAGTTGCTTGAGCCCCAGGCTGACCTTGCGCTTGTCGCGATCGATGCGCAAGACGGCGACCTTGACGCGCTGCCCGGGCTGCACCACGCTGTTCGGATCTTGCACGCGCGACCAGCTCATCTCGCTCACGTGCAGCAGCCCATCCACGCCGCCAAGGTCGACGAAGGCGCCGAAGTCGCGCACCGAGCGGACGATCCCTTCGTGGACCTGCCCTTCGGCAAGCTGTTCCCACAACTTGTCGCGCTGCTCTTCGCGTTCCTTCTCCAGCAAGGCGCGGCGGCTGAGCACCAGGTTGCGCTCCACCTGGTTCGCTTCCGTCACCATGCACGTGAGCCGCTGATTGACGAACTGCTCGGGATTCTCGACGCGATAGAGATCGATCTGGCTGACGGGCATGAAGCCGCGGATGCCGTTCACATCGAGGCTGAGGCCACCCTTGTTGGTGCCGGTGACGCGGCCCTCGACGACCATGCCGGTCTGCACCGTGGACCAGTCGGCATCCACCGCGGCGCCGCGGCGCGACAGCACGAGCAGGCCATTGGCTTCGTCATAGCGTTCGATCTTGATGTCGACTTCGGTGCCCGGCGCGGGGGCCCCTTCGGGAAACTGCGTGATGGGCAACACTCCCTGGCTGCGGCCGCCGGGCACATCGACGAAGACGTCGGGCCCGTGCACCGAGAGCACCTTGGCCTTCTGGGCCGCCTGACCGGGGGCAGCGCCTTGCCGGGCGCGCGGGCCAAGATCGCCGTACATCTCCTTCTCGCTCAGCCCGCCCATCGCTTCTTGCATTTCGCGCTCGATCTGGGCGTCCAGCTCGCGGATGCTCGGGCCGCCCGTCGATTGCTCGTGCTCGAGCGACGGCACTCGCGCAGGGGCCGGCTCCGGCTTGCCCGCGGGCCCTTCCGCTTCCTCCGGATGCGACGACGCCCACTGGGCGGGCTCGGGATTGGTCTGCGGCGCATCGTCCTGTTTTTCTGGCTCGGTCATGGAACACTCTGGCGCATAGGATTCGATCAAACGTTCTTGCAACGACGATATGTCTAAGGACTACTTAAGGATCGGACGCCCGTTGTCCAGTAGGAAATGAAGGCGATCGCGAGCCTACAAGTCCAGTGAATCGAGCTCGTCCATGAGGTCGTCGAGATCGTCCTTCGGGCCGGCGGGCTTGTCCGCTTGCCGCTTCGGGATGCCCACGGCCATGCCAACCGCGTCTCGGCCATCGCGGACCAGCTCGGTGTCCCGCTCGGCCACCGCCTGGGCCAGCGGATCGACCGTGCCCCCGCCGAAGAGCTTGCTCAGGTCGATCTTCAGGCCAGAGATGGCACCGACGGCAGCCCCCGCGATCGCCGGCGTCTTGTAGTCGGGGAAGATGATCGCATGCTCCGGGCAGACGCGGCTACACGCCGGGCAGCCCTTCTTGCAGTTGTCCTGATGCTCCACCAGGATCCGGTCCTGCTGGTCGACGCCGTAGACGCCGAACAGGCAGAAATCGATGCACTCCATGCAATTCGTGCACCGGCTGTAATCGATGACCGGATACCAGCGCCGCCCGGGTTGCTGCAAGAGCTGATCGGGCTGGAAGGCCGGTGTGCCGTTGCCGTTCGCGGCCGGCGCGGCCGGTGCAGGCGCGGCAGCCAGCGTGCCCAGTTGCACGAGGGTGGAAACGCCGTTGCCCGCGGGCTGCTGATCGCGCCTGGCCCGGCACTCGGCGGCGATGCGACGAATCTCGTCCACATACGGCTCGTGCTTGTTGAAGTCGCGCAGGTCGAGGCAGTAGATATGCCGGTCGGGCACCTCGAGCGCGCCGATGCCCTTCGGCTCGGCCTGCTCCTCCGCTTCCTCCTCGTCGTCCTCGTCTTCGGCGCCGGGCGGCTTCAACAAGCTCTCGCCGTATTGTCCCTTGATGCCGTCGCGGTCGAGCACCCAGAAGGCGGCGCGCGGATACATCCAGCCCAGCAGCACCATGTCCCCCTTCACCGATTCCAGGAAGAGGCGGCCCGTGTGGTTGGCGTCGAGGTCGTAGAGATAGGGGACCACCGAGACATCGAGCCCGGGCTCGCCCAGGAGGGCCGCCACGATCGATTCTTCCAGGGCCCGCTTGGCCGGATGCTTGCCCTGCGCCTGCGACAGGACGACCGTCAATCGATGTCTACTCATGATGCCATCCAGTTGTCTGTCTGGTTGGTGCGTCCGCGCTTCGCTTGTCGCACACTACGTTTTCAGTTGTCCGCCCTATCATCCCTCGCTGGCGCGTCGGGCTAACCCTCGCTGGCGCGTCGGGCTAACACACGCTGGCGCGTCGGGCTAACGCCGGAACACTCCATTCGGTTGTCGTGCTGCGACGGGGCCACAGTCTAAT
>JBFWSD010000182.1:0-8823 GCA_050248575.1 Gemmataceae bacterium | reverse complement strand
AGCGTCATCGAATGTCTCGGACCATCGGTAGACCAGGCGGCGGAGGATCCGGGCCTCGCCTACGGCATTCTCGCGGAAGCGTATCTGAAGCTGCCCGCGCCCGATCTCCAGGGCGCGCTCGAAGCGAACAAGAAGCGGCTCGGGCTGCCCACCCTGGACGAAGAATTCCTGAACCCTGCCCGGCTCTTGCAGGGCGAACTGCTGCTGCGTCTGGGCAAGGCGGCCGAGGCACGCGAAGCCCTGGCCCGCATCGGCAAAGAGGCGCCCATCAAGATCCTCACCCGCGCGCGCTACCTGCAAGCGCAGAGCTGCCAGGAAGACGGCCGCTGGGAAGAGGCTGCGGAACTCTGGGAAGAAGCACTGGCCGCCGGCACACCGCTGCCCGAGAGCACGGGCCGCGTCCTCTGCTATCTTGGCATCTGCTACCGCGAGCTGGGCCAGACCGACAAGGCAGCCGGCGCCTGGGAAAAAGCACTCAACGATCAGGGCGAGGCCGGACAGGCCGCCGCCTTCGCGCTTGCCGAGGTCCACCTGTTCGGCGATCAGCCCGCCAGTGCCATCGAATTCTACGAGCGAGCCCTGCGCGATGTCACGGATGCAGCCGGTTATCGCAACAGCATGGTGGATCTGCCCGAAGCGCGGCGCTTGCTCGAGCGCGGCATCGATCACTACCGCGATGGCGGCGCCTACGCCCAGGCCGATCGCCTGGGCCGCCTCTACGAGAAGATCGCCGACAAGGGCATCAGCCAGCAACGCCGCGCCGACAACGCCGATGCCTGGGCCAAGCAATGCCTGGACCGCGGCGAGACGGCGGGTGCCCAGAAACACTTCCGCGAAGCGGGCGAAGCGTACGAGGCGCTGGCCCGGGCCGCCGCCAACGAACAGGAACAGGCCACCCTGCTGAGCAAGAGCGGCGAGCGCTATCGCCAGGCGGGCGAACTCGACCGCGCCATCGAGGTCATCGAACGGCAGATCAAGATCGAGACCGACGGTCAGCGCACCGGCGCTGCCTGGTTCGCGCTGGCCAGTCTGTATCTGGGCCGCAAGGACCACAACGAGGCGCTGGCCGCCTTTCGCAAGTGCATCGAGTTCCCTGGCGTGTACGCGTTGCGGGCACGCTATCGGCTGGCGGCGCACGACATCGACCTGGGCAAGTTCGACGACGCCGAGGCTGCCCTCAAGCAGAACCTCGAGCTGTTGCGGCTGTTGCCCGATCCGGAAACGCACGAACAGACATTGTTCACGCTGGCGAACCTGCTGTTCCGCCGCGGCGACTATGCGCGGGCCGCTGCCCGCCTCCAAGAAGCGCTCGATCACTACCCGGGCAACCAGCAATCCTACCAGGCACGCTACCACCTGGCCGAGTCCTACCGCCAGCTCGCCGATCAGGAGACCAGGCACCTGTCCAGTCCGCAGCTCAAGCCGGATGTGCGCCTGCACCATCGCGAGCAGTATCGCAAGTGGCTCAACATGGCGCTCGCCAACTTCCAGAAGCTTGCCTACGACCTCGCCGCCAAGAAGGCCAAGCAGACCACGCTCAGCAACGAGGAAGAAGCCATGCTGCGGCAGTCGGACTTTGCCATCGGCGATTGCCAGATCAACCTGGGCCAGTATCCCGACGCCATCAAGCTCTACGAGATCCTGGCGGCTCGTTATCATCACCAGGTGGAGCACTTGCTGGCCCTGCGCCAGGTGTGGCGCTGCCACTGGATCATGCGCGAGCCCGACAAGGCCCGCGGCATCGTCGAGAAGATCCGCGGCGTGCTCAACGAGATGGACGAGTCTGCTTTCCTGAGTCACCCCAGCAAGCAAACCCGCAAGGAATGGCTCGACTGGATCGACTGGGCCACCAAGCAGTAAACGGGCGGAACCAAACGACGCCGGGCAGAGTCCAAGATAAGGGGAATCCAGCAACTCTTATCCGGACACCACCATGGCTCGTATGCTCGTCCTGACGGTGGGACTTGTGGCTCTGATCATGATCGGGCTGATGCCGCCCCGGCGTTACAGCCTGCCGCACGGGGGCAGTCAGCTCGTCTCGATGATCGAGCCCTACGCGCACGGCAAGGTGCCCACCCGGCAGCTCGTCTTCTCCAGCGACATCTATACCATGTGGCACGATGAGGGGGGGATTCCCGTGGAAATCGACACGGGCCGACTCCTCGCCGAAGGCTTCGTGGTTGTGGGCGCCACCGGCTTCGGTCTCGTCATTGCCGCCAGTCTGCCCCGGAAACGCTCGTGAAACGAGAGTGTACTCGCCATACGGTGATAGAATGAATCACCGTGACTCAGCCTTACTCGAGCGACGCACCCGACCCACCCTGGCTTGTGCCCCGGGCCGCCTACGTCCACGTTCCCTTCTGTGCCCATCATTGCGGCTACTGTGACTTTGCCATCGCGGCGGGCAAAGACAGCTGGATCGAGCTCTACGTCGACGCCCTGGCTGCCGAACTGGCCCGGCTGGATGGGCCGCGCGAGGTGGATACGCTCTTCATCGGGGGCGGCACACCCACCTATCTCAGCGTGCCACAACTTGGCCGCTTGCTCCAGGCCATCACGCGCTGGCTGCCATTGCGACCCGGCGGCGAGTTCACGATCGAGTCGAATCCCGGCACCTTCGATGCGGACAAGGTAGGCGTGCTTGCCGATCACGGCGTGAACCGTCTGAGCCTGGGGGCACAGTCGTTTCAGCCTCACTTGTTGAAGGCACTCGAACGCGATCATCGGCCCGAGGATGTGCCCCGGGCCGTGGAGAGTGCCCGGGCCCACATCGATTCGATTTCCATCGACTTGATCTTCGCCGTGCCGGGCCAGACGCTGCCCGACTGGCAGGAGGACCTGAACCGGGCGCTGGCACTTGGTCCGGATCATCTGTCCACTTATGGGTTGACCTTCGAGAAGGGCACGCCGCTCTGGAAGCAGCAGCAGCGCGGGCAGGTGGAGGCGCTCGACGAGGACCTGGAACTGGCACTCTACGAGCATGCCATGGATCGGCTGGCGGCCGCGGGCTTCGAGCACTACGAGATCTCGAACCATGCTCTGCCCGGGCGGCGTTCGCGGCACAACCAGGTTTACTGGGCCAACGAGGCCTACTGGGGCTTCGGCATGGGGGCCGCCCGCTACGTGGCGGGCCGCCGCGATCTGAACACGCGCGATTTGCAGGGCTACATCCGCAAGTGTCTGGCGGGCGAGTCGGTGGTGTTTCAGAGTGAGATGCTCGAGCCGCGCGAGCGGGCCGTGGAGACGATGGCCCTGCAGCTTCGCCGCGGCGACGGCATTGACCGGCCCGCCTTCGCGGTACAGACCGGCCATCGACTTGACGACCTGGTGGGCGAAGCCATCGCCCACCACCTTCAGATCGGCTTGCTGGCGGAAGATGGCCCGGCGGTGCGGCTGACGCGGCGGGGCCGCTGTGTCGCCGATGCCGTCATTCGCTCCCTGATGCGGACAGCATCTCGGGCGAATACGCCGCCGGCACGATGAACCGCCGCGGGCGAACCAGTTCCGGGCTCGTTCGCTCGACGACCGGCACTCCAGCGACTACCGGAATAATGGCCGGTCGCGGTGCTCCAGACGTCCGAGTCTGCAGTGCGGGCGTTCTCACCACGGGCTGCGGCAGCAAGCGCGGCTTCGACACTTCCCCTTCCGGCATGCGATTCGGTTCCGGCATCCGGTTTGGTCCGGGCGCGGGCAAGACGCGGGGCAGCGGCGTCCCTTCCGGTTCCACTTGCATCTCGACGGTCGGCACACACGTGCCCTGGCGATGCTTGCCGCCCGCGCCGCCTTCCGGGAAGGCCGTGGCTTCAGGCCAGCCGCCACCGAGGGCGCGATAGGCAGTCACCAGGTTCAGGGCCACGCTGCCCTGGGCCTGTGCCAGCAAGAGTTGCTGCTGGATCATGAAGATCTGCACCAGCAAGACCGGCGTGAAGTCGTCCTTGCCGCCTTCGAAGCGGTCGGCGGTAAGCTGGTAGGAACGCATATAGGCGCCAACGCTTTTCTGCAGATCGCGGGCCTGCTCATGGGCCTTGAGATAGCCGATCAGAGCACTCTCCACTTCCTGCCCGGCGCTGATGACGCTTTGCTGGTACTGGAAAACCAGGGCCTGGAAGCCGGCTTCTTGAGCGCGGACATTGCTGAGCAGTCGGCCATAGTTGAGCACGTTCCACTGGAACGACGGGCCAACGCTGGCAAACATGCTGCGCGAGCCGTCGAACAGCTTGCCAAAGTTGCGTGCCTGTACGCCGAGAGTTCCATTCAGGAAGAAGCTGGGATAGAGATCCGATTCGGCGACGCCAATCTGGGCGCTCTGCGCTGCCACCTGGCGTTCGAGCGAGCGCACGTCGGGCCGACGCCGCACCAGATCGGCTGGCACGCCAATCGCCACTTCCGGCGGCGGCAGGGGGATCGGCCCCTGTCCGAGTTCTTGCATCAGGTCATACGGAGGCATGCCGAGCAACACGCACAGTCGGTTGGCTGACTGCTGCACCTGCGCCTCGAGGGGCGGGATCTGGGCGCGGGTCTGTTCGTAGTTGGCCTTGGCCTGCTGGTAGGGGATTTCGCTATCCTTGCCCCCCTGCCAGCGGAAGTAGGAGAGTTCGAGCAGTTTTTGTTGCAGGTCCACGTTGGTTTGCAGGTAGCGGATCTGTTCTTGCAGGGTGCGGATGAGCACGTACTCGCTGGCCACGTCGCCGAACAGCGTGACCATGACGGCGTCATAGTCGTAGATGGTCGAATCGAGGGTGGCCGTGGCGCTCTCGATGCCGCGGCGATAGCGACCCCAGAAGTCGAGTTCCCAGGTGGCCTGCAACGACGACGTCCAGTTGTCGAAGAAGGCCTGGATGAGGAACAGATTGGCGGCGTTGCGGCTGAGCTGATTGCGCGAATAGGCGCCGTTGAATGTCTGCGCCTGCGGAAACAGGCTGCCGATGGCGATGCGCCGCAGCGCCTGCGCCTGCTGCACGCGGGCCGCCGCCGTGCGCAGGTCGAGGTTCTGGTCGTAGGCCGTCTGCATCAGCGAGTCGAGCAGCGGGTCCTGGAAGACGTGCCACCACTGGGCCAGGTCCACCGGATTGCTGGTGACCTCGTATTTCGGATAAGGTTTGTAATTCTTGTTGGGCTTGCCGTCCTTGCCCTTCTCGTCGGGAGTGAGCACGTCTGGGGGCGGCGTGCGGACGCGGCCTGCCTCGTCGGTCTCGATCCACTTGGAGGAAACGAGGGCCTCGGGAGGATTATAGTTCGGCCCGACCTTGAAGCCGTTGCGCAGATATTCGCGCGGGCTGGTGCAGCCCGCAGCTAACACCATGGCCAGCAATACGATAGCGGGTCGACGCAAGGACTTCATGATGTGGGTCGTCTTCATCGGCTTCCCCATGCGAGGGCAGGGTGACTGCCCCTTCATCGGCAGAACCGCTGCGATCCATGCAACCGAAACCACCGATTTGACAGGATTCATCAAAACTACTTGCGCACCTTCCCGGTTTTTTCCAGAATGAACCAGCGAGGAAACTGGTAGGCGCACGGCGCGGCCCGCTATGATGCAAAGATGCGTAGCGTGGCGAGTCTCTCGATTTGGCCCGCTGCCGGCCACCCGCAGCACTAGCATCTTGGATTTCACTGCAGGAGTAGGGTCATGGCGTTCATGTGTTCGCGAATCATGGGCGGTTTCGTCCTGGGCGCGCTCTTTTTCGGCCTCCTGGGCTGCCAGCGCACCAAGCAGCGTGAAGAGCCCCCGAAGCTGGTTCGCGTCGTCAAGCCGGTCCAGAAGAACGTGCCCAAGTACGTCATGTACACGGGCAACACCAAGGGGATCCAGACCGTCGAGGTCAAGGCGCGCGTCACCGGCTATCTGACCAAGATCGGTTTCAAGGACGGCGACTATGTCCCCAAGGACGGGCTGCTGTTCATCATCGACCAGCGGCCCTTCCAGGCCCAGTTCGACGCCGCCGAAGCCCAGCTCAAGGCCGCCATTGCCGACGAGGTCAAGACTCGCTCCGAATACGATCGCAACGCCTCGCTGTACAAGAAAAACGCCGTCTCCAAGGCCGATGTCGACATCACCCTGGGCAACTGGGAGGTCGCCAAGGCCAACATCGACCTGGCCAAGGCCAACCTGCAAACCGCCGACATCAACCTCAAGTTCACCACTATCCGCGCTCCCTTCAACGGCATCGCCAGCCGGCACTATCTCGACATCGGCAACGTCGTCAACGCCGACACCACCAAGCTCACCGACTTCATCCAGTACGACCCCATGTACGCCTACTGGAACATCAGCGAGACCGACGCTCTCTACTTCCTGGGCGAGCGCCTCAAGAAGGGCGAGAAACGCGAACTCAGCAAGGGCGCCTTCCCGGTCGAACTCGGGCTGCAAAACGAGACCGGTTACCCGCACAAGGGCTGGGTCGACTTCGTCAACAACTCCCTCAACACCGGCACCGCCACCTTGCAAATTCGCGGCGTCTTTCCCAATCCGCCGCTGAACAAGGGGGCGGACAAGGGCAAGGAATCGGACATGCTCTACGACTTGCTGCCCGGGCTGTTCGTGCGCGTCCGCGCCCAGGTTGGCGTCTACGAGAATGCCTTGCTCATTCCCGATGACGCCATCGGCACCGATCAGCGCGGCAACTACGTCTATGTGCTGGTCGACAAGGACGGGGCCAAGGTCGTCGAGTCCCGGCAAGTTCAGCTCGGCCCGCTCGAAGGTGGCCTGCGCACGATCGTGCCTGATCCCAAGGCCAAGGAGGGCAACCTCAAACCCGACGACCTGGTCGTGTCCGAAGGGCTCCTGCGCATCCGCCCCGGCGACAAGGTGGTCATTCAGTCCAACGAGCCGCCCCCGGGGGGCAAGCAGCCGTAGCGCACCTGTCGCATGGTGATTCCACCTGAAGAATTCCCAGCTAACGGACCCGGACCATGATCTCGACGTTCTTCATCAATCGGCCGATTTTTGCCAACGTGATCGCCATTGTCACGGTGATCCTGGGCGCGGTGTCCGTGCTCCGGTTGCCCGTGGAACAGTATCCGCAGATCACGCCGCCCACGGTGCAGGTGACCGCCAACTACCCCGGCGCCGACGCCATGGTGGTGGCCAACACGGTGGCGGCCCCCATCGAGCAACAGGTCAACGGCGTCGAGAACATGATTTACATGTCGTCGACGAGCGGCAGCGACGGCTCCTACACCCTCACGGTCACTTTCGACATCGGCACCGACGTCGACATGTCCACGGTGCTGGTGCAGAACCGCGTGTCGATGGCCCTGGCGCAGTTGCCCGAGGAAGTCCAGCGGCAGAGTGTCAACACGCAAAAGCAGTCGACGGCCATCATCCTGGTGGTGAACCTCACCATGAAGGAAGGGACCGAGCGCCTGATCCCCGCGGTCCAGCAGATCGACGACGTCAAGTTGCCCGCTGCCGAGCAGGCCCTGGCCGAGGCGAAGAAGACGGGCGACGCCACCGCTATCCGGCAAGCCACGCAGACGATCGCCAACCTCAAGGAAGACCGCGATCAGCAGATCATGCTTTACCTGAGCAACTACGCGACGATCTCGGTACACGACGAGCTGGCCCGCATCAAGGGGGTGGGCAATGTCAACATCTTCGGCGCGGCCCAGTACAGCATGCGCATGTGGCTCGACCCCGAGAAGCTCAAGACCCGTGACCTGACCACCGACGACGTGGTGCGGGCCATCAAGGCCCAGAACGTGCAGGTCGCTGCCGGGCAGGTGGGCGCTTCCCCCGCCCCGGTCAACCAGGCCTTCCAGTTCACCGTGACCACGCTGGGACAGCTCGAGGATCCCAAGCAGTTCGAGGAGATCATCGTCAAGACCGCCGGCGCCAACGAAAACGGCGAGGGCGGCCAGATCACCTATCTGCGCGACGTGGCCCGCATCGAGCTGGGCGCCCAGACTTATACGCAATCCTCATACAAGGACGGCAAGCCGGCCGCGACGCTAGCTATTTACCAGTTACCCGGCGCGAATGCCATTAACGTCGCCGAGCAGGTGCGGACCACCATGAAGGAACTGGCCCGCAATTTCCCCCAGGGCATCGAGTACGACATCCCCTTCGACACCACCTTGTTCGTGGAAGAATCGGTGCACGAGGTCTACAAGACGCTCTATGAGGCCGGCATTCTCGTGCTCATCGTCATCATGGTGTTCTTGCAGGACTGGCGGGCCGTGTTGATCCCGGCCACCACCGTGCCCGTGACCATCATCGGCGCCTTTGCCGCCATGTACGCCTTTGGCTTCACCATCAACACGTTGACCCTGTTCGGGCTGGTGCTGGCCATCGGCATCGTGGTCGACGACGCCATCGTCATCGTGGAAAATGCGGCCCATCACATTGAGCAGGGCATGAATCCGCACGATGCCACCATCCAGGCCATGTCGGAGGTGACTGGCCCGGTCATGGGCGTGACCGCCGTGCTGATGGCGGTGTTCCTGCCCACGGCATTCCTGGGGGGCGTGACCGGGCAGCTCTATCGCCAGTTTGCCCTGACCATCGCTGCCACGGCGGTCATCAGCGCCATGAACGCCCTGACGCTGAAACCAGCCCAGTGCGCCGTCTACTTGAAGCCCCTCTCGCACGCGAAAAAGAACGCCTTCTTCCGCGGCTTCAACTACGTCTATGAAAAGTGCGAGCACGCCTACACGGCACTGGTCCGCTTCATGGTGCGTTTCGATCTGGCGATGATGCTGGTGTTCCTGGTGTTGATCGGCGTGACCATGTGGGGCTTCCTGGCCTTGCCGACGGGCTTTCTGCCCGTGGAAGACCAGGGCTACATCATCGTGTATGCCCAGCTGCCCGACGCGGCCTCGCTC
>JBFWSD010000181.1:0-8838 GCA_050248575.1 Gemmataceae bacterium | reverse complement strand
TGAGATCGGTCGGTTTGGGCTCGAGGAAGGCGGCCACCTTGGCGGTCACCTTCACCTTGCCCGCCTTGGCGAGCTGAACCTCTCCCTTCTTCAGGCCAACGGGCTGCCCGTTGACCGTGAAGTCCATCAGGTGGCTGCGGCCATCGGAAACGTACGAGCGGCCGTCCTTGATCCCTTCGCACCAGCGGTCGAAGTCGAGCTTGCCGTCGAGGTGCACGTAGCTGCGGCCCAGCCCGACGCGCTCGCCGTAGATGCAGGGGAAGTCGGTCTCGCCGCTGATCTTGGCCCGGTAGCCGCAATTGAGCGTGTGATACCAGATGTTGAGCTCCCAGACGCTGGGCGTGTCCACGGCCGAGATGAAGTCGCACAGGTTGTGGGCCACGTCGACCAGGTATTCGTTGGCGCCGATGCCGTTCATCTGCGGCAACAGGTAGTTGGGCAGCGTGTTCGCGCTCGGATCCCTGAGATCCACGGGCTGCAGCCCCCAGCCGCTATGCGCGAAGCCGATGACGGCCCCTTGCGACTTGGCCCAGCGGAAGATGGGCAGGTCCCAGCTCGGCCAGTCCTCGATCAGCTTGGCGCCGGGATAATCCTGTTCGCGCAGCCGGAGCAGGCAGATGTGCCCGGCGTGGCTTGACGGGAAGCCCGAGACCTCCACGTCGTAGCGCAGGATGTGATCGGGAGTGGACAGCTCGTGCACCTTGCCTTCGAAGTAGCGTTTCTGGTGGTACCAGCACGGCCCCCACGAGAGGCAGCAGCCCACATTGAGGTCCTCGCCCAGCACGTGCCGCATCATGTCGGAAGGGGTCACTCCCTCGGTGGGGGATTCATAGTGCGAGCAGCCCGCGGCGTGGATGTGATGATCGCCGGAGAACCAGCCCTTCCTGGCGGGATGGATCCAGCGCTTGAGCTGGAAGCTTTCTTCGTGGGTGGCTGCGTTGGGCACGTCGATCTGCTTGGTGAGCACGAGATACTCCGGCCCGCGCGCATAGCTCACGGTGTATTTGCCCGGCTGGAGCAAGACGCTCTCGCCATCCTTCCGATAGATCTGCTGATGGAAGAAGAAGTCGGGGGCCAGGCGGCGGCTCATCGAGGGATAAACGCGGCCCCGCGCGTCCTTGATGGTGAAGGCGCCGATGGTCGGCTTGCCGTCGAAGTCCTTCACGTCGAACTTCACGCGCACAGCGGGCTGACTATCAAACAGCACCTGGATCGGCGGGCTGCTGGCGACGGTCTTCTTGCCCTGCTGGAGGCCGAAGCCCAGGCTGGCTTCCTTGCGGCCCGCGTCGCGGCAGTAGACCTGGAGGATGCGATACTCGAGTTCCAGCCCGGAGAGATCGCGCAGCAAAGGCTGGCTGGCAAAGCTCTCCAGGTCGAGGAAGCGATTCTTGACGTCGCCCAGCGATTCGACGGTCGGCGCCGGGCTGCCCCGGCTGCGCCGCACCAGCGGAGCAGCATTGGGACTCTGGGGCACCAGCTCCACATTCTTCGCGTTGGCCTGGTTATCGACCTTGATGAGGAAGGCGCGCCAGCCCTGCTCGGCGAGCTCGGGGGTCGCGGGGCCCGCGGTGATTTCGAGTTTCGGGCTGCCAGACTGCCCGGTGATCTTCACGCCCGCCAGGCAATGCTTGTCGAGCACCTTCTGGATGGCGGCGACGGCAGCCCCATCGTCGTTGCCTTTGAGGGCCGCGTCGAGTTTCTGCTGATCCTCTGCGGGCAACGGCGCGCCGATGAACTCAAGCGCCGCCACCAGCCGCTTCACCTGCGCAGCGAAAGGCTGCCTCTCGACCTTGACCGGCGCGAGGTCAGCGGAACTTGCCGCGAAGACGGCCACCAGAAAGGCCACGCCCACCAGGGCCAGCCGTGAACGGATTCCTGCCATGATGCGCTCCTTGTACGGGGATCCCTTTGCGGAGCCGGGGGGGAGGAGAATGGTACGGTAGCCGGAAAAAGGTAGGAATGCAAGCAGCGTGGGCCAGGTTTTCAACCTGCCACGGCCACCCAGCAAGGCACGGGCAATTGCAAAGGGGATATCGTCCGTGGGGCAGGCTCACGGCCACCCAGCATGAATATGCGCGCGGGGACCTGAGCAGGTTGCAGAGTGGATACTGTCGCTCGGCAGGTTAGAAACCTGCCCCACGTGGTCAATCGTAGTCGATGTCGAAGCGAATGCGCCAGCCTTGCAACTCGGGCAGAGACAGCACGAATTGCTGGACGGCGATGGCGACGCGCGGATCGCGGACCTCGAACTCGACCTCGATCTCGCGGCGGCGCATGTCGACGTCGGCTTCCACGTCGTCGACCAGCGGCCCGAAGCTGAGGCAGATCAGCCTCTCGACGTGCTTTTCCAGGTCGCGCGGACGGAAGAACTGCGGCACCACGATGACCGGGGCCGTGACCGCCGGCGCGGGCTGTACTTGCGGGGTCGGGGCCGGCAACACGCGCGGCGGCGGCAACTCCAGCGGGGGCTGCGACCATGCCACGCTCGCCAGTCCGCCCAGCACCACCACGCTCAACAGCATCGTTCTCATCGTCTTCTCCACCCGTTGGTTCTCGAGTGCTGCGCCTCACTCCAAGAACGTCTGTGTTCAGAATAACTTGCGCACCTCCGTGGCTGAAGCGAATTCTCGACAATGCCGCAGAATCGGCCATTCGGGCCGCCGCCCGGGCCGCTTGCATGGAAGATTCAATTCCGCCCGCCTTTGCCGTTGGTGCCGTCTTCCGTGGCCAGCTTTCTCAGCAACTTCTGCACGATGGGCCGCTGCGCGCGAATGTGTTCGGTCAGGGCTTGCCGTGCGCCGGGCCAGTCGCCGTCGAGCAGGGCTCGCAAGATGGCCCGATGCTGGTGGGCCATCTGTTTGACCAGGTTGGCGCCCGGAGCCGCATAGTCGAAGAGCATCGAGTGATAGGCGCCGTGCCGCTCGAAGAAGTCTTGCAGGTACCGGTTGCCCGACTTGTGAACGAGATAGGCGTGCAGGTCGTTATCGAGGCGGTCGGCGTGGCTGCCCGGCGCGGGCTGGTTGCCCGCCAGCATGCGTTCGAGGTCGGCCCGCTCAAGATGCGGGCGGGCCAGTTCCAGCGCCTTCAGCTCGAGCACCTCGCGTACGTCAAGGTAGGCGATCATCTCGGTCTCGTCGAACGGGCGGACATGCCAGCCCCGCCGGGGCCGATGTTCGAGGATGCCGGAGCCCGCCAGCCGACTGAGGAGTTGCCGCAGCACGGTGCGGCCGATGCCCAGCCTATCCGCGGTGGCTTCTTCGCGCAGGTATTCGTGCCCGCCGCGCAAGCTGATGCGGATGATCTCGCCGGTGAGGGCCTGCTCGATGTCGGCCAGCTTTGTCGGCGGGGCTGCGTCTTTCTTGCCGGTTGCTCGCGGCGGGGCCGGCGCATCGGGATTGGGGGCGAGCCGGCCGTTGGGCTGCTTGACGAGCAGCCCGTCGTCGATGAGCTCCTGCACGGCCAGGCGCACAGGGGTCAAGCTGACGCTGTAGTGGCTGGCAAGCGCCGCCAGCGTGAGCCCAGTGGCGGGCCCGCGGCCCTCTCGCAGCCGGGCTGCCAGGTCGCGCCTGATGAAGTCAGTGATGGTTTCGGGCATGGTCTCGCGCCACGAAAGTTTGCTTCGCCAGTTCTTACATGCATCGTAACGGCTGGCGGCACGCCGGCCAGAGCCCGTCTCTATCCTGCCCTGTCGGAGGAGCATAGAATCACTGCATGTCGAGGCGCATCCCACTCAGCAAGATCGCGCATGGCCGCTCGGGCGACAAGGGCAACCACGCCAATGTGGCCGTGATCGCCTACACCCGCGCCGGCTACGACTGGCTCGTCCGCCATCTCGATGCCGACAAGGTGAAGAACTACTTTGCCCCGCTCGGGCCGACGCGCGTGGAACGCTTCGAGGCCGCCAATGTCCTTGGGCTCAACTTCTTATTGCACGATGTGCTGGCGGGCGGCGCCAGCCGCTCGCTACGCACCGACACGCAGGGCAAGACACTGGCCCTGGCACTCTTGCAGATGGAAATCGACGCGCCCGACAACGTCGCCGAGATGGAACGCGGTGCCGGGTAATAGTTCATTCTCAGTTCTCGGTTACCCGGTTGGTCTTTGGAAGGGACAAAAGACCAACCGGGTAACCGAGAACTGAGAATGAGGAATGGAGAACGAAGTATCCGCCATCAATCGTATCCCTGGAGGGGCCATGGATCTTGCCACCTACGAATTGCAGGCGCCCGCGGCACGCATCACGCTGAACCGGGCCGACAAGCGGAACGCGCTCAGCCGCGGGCTCATCGATGCTCTCCACGCCGCGTTCGAACGAGCCCGCGACGACCAGGCGGCCCGCTGTGTCATCCTGGCGGGCAGCGGCCCGGTCTTCTGCGCCGGTATGGACCTGGCCGAGCTCTCCGAATCGATCGGCAACTCGAGCGAGGAGAAGATCTGGGACGACGCGCTGCGCTTGGCCCGGCTCTATGACCTGATCTACACGCTGCCCAAGCCGACCATCACCGCGGTCAACGGGGCGGCCGTCGCGGGCGGCGCCGGACTGGTCACGGTTTGCGATCTGGCCGTCGCCGTGCCGGCAGCGAAGTTCGGCTATCCCGAGGTGCGCCGCGGGCTGGTTGCGGCCATGGTCATGCCGCACCTGATGCGGCACGTGGGCGAACGCTGTGCCCGGCATCTATTGCTGACGGGCGATCTGATCGATGCCGCCGAGGCGTGTCGCGTCGGCCTCATCAACGCGGTGGCGTCGGCCGACAAGATCGGCGAAGTGGCCCTGGGCTGGGCGAAAGCCTGCGCCGAAGGCGGCCCCAATGCCCTGGCGCGCACCAAGGATCTATTGCACCAGTTCTCGCACCAGGCCATGTCGATCGAGGCGGCCGCCAAGGCCAGCGCGGCCCCGCGCCTCACCGCGGAATGCCAGCAAGGGCTGCGCGCCTTCTTCGACAAAAAGCCCGCGCCCTGGGTGAAGTGACCCTATCACCACCACCAGCGACTTGTGGTATCCTGAATACGGCCACGGACCACGAACTACGGACCACTGACAAGAATCGCATGAGCTTCTTCTACGAGTTCGGCAAGATGCTCGGCCCGAAGGTGCGCAAGGCCAAGTGGGTGATGAGCTCGCTGACCGGCACCGAGGCGGACATCATCCGCGCCGAGGCGGAAGTGGGCCGCGACCTGGCCGCCGCCTTCAAGCAGCAAATGCCGCTCGATGCGCGTCCCGAGGTGCGGCTCTGGATCGATGACATCGGCAATCGCCTGGCCGGGCTGCTCGAACAGAAGGCCTGGCGCTTCCAGTTCCTGCCCGTCAACCTGGGGGAGTGCAATGCCTTCGCCGTGCCCGGCGGCTACATCTTCATCACCCGCGGGCTGCTCGACCTGTGCCAGTGGGACGCCGACGAGACCGCCTTCGTCCTCGGCCACGAGATGGGACACGTGGTCAGCCATCATGCCATGGATCGGCTGATGGCCAACTCGCTCCTGAACGCCGCCATGATGCGCCTGCCCTTGGGCCGCGGCGTGCTCAAGCCGTCGCTCGCCAGCCTGGCGGGCACGCTCTTGCAGCAGGGCTACTCGCGCGAACAGGAATTCGAAGCCGATCGCTTCGGCTGCCTGCTCTCCCGCCGCGCCGGCTTCGCCCACGATGCCGGCGTCCGGCTGCTCAACCGCCTCCAGTCCGAAGCAGGCGACACCGGCGTGCTGGCCTCTTACTTCACCTCGCACCCGCCCTTCCCCAGCCGCATCCAGCACCTGAACGGCGTGGGGAGCTGAACCACGAATCGCACGTCGACACGAATGTCATGAAGTTCGGGACGGTCCGCGCATTCAGCGCACACATTTCCTGTTCGCTATGCGGACACGTGCAACGTCGGCAGACTCGTCTTCCTGCTGCAACAGATCCCGTTTACCCGCGGGCGCATTTGGAGCTGGACGCCGCTATTTCAAACAAGGCTACGCCAGCAGTTTCTTCAGCTCGGTCAGGTAGCGGGGCACGGCTTCCTTGGGCTCCTCGGCGGCTTCGTATTCCAGGGCCACGTAGCCCCGGTACTTCGCTTCCCGCAGGATGTCGACCAGCTTCTTGAGGTCGGCTTCTTCCTTCTTCTTGCCCGCGGCCGAGACCTCGGTCTTCAGCTGGGCGTTCACCGCGTAGGGTGCGATCAGGGCCAGGTCGGCATACGGATCGGCGGTGTGGAAGTTGCCCGAGTCGAGATTGACGCCGAAGAAGTCGTGCTTCACTCCCTTGACGATGGCGAGCAGCTGCTTGGGAGTGGCCGTGATGCCGCCATGATTCTCGAGGGCCAGGTAGATGCCATACTTGGCCGCGTAGTCGCAAGCTTCCTGGATGGCCGCGATGCAGCGGGCCAGTGCGTTCTCTTCACTGTCGCCCTTGGCGACGTTGCCCGCGAAGATGCGGATGGCCTTGCCCCCCAGGCGCGAGGTGTGTTCCACCCATTGCTTGACCATGTCCAGCTGCTTCTTGAGCTTGTCGGCATCGGGAGTGCAGAAGTCGTTGCCCACCGCGGTGCCGCTGACATCGAGGCCAAGACGCGTGCAGCGGCCCTTCAGATGGGCCAGATAGTCGGGCGACGTCTGCGCGAAGTAGTAGGCCGTCAGCTCGACCGCGTCGATATTCTGAGCCGCGCCAAAGTCGATGAAGTCGTCGAGCGTCCAGGCCGGCTTCGGCTTCTGGTTGAGCGCCAGGTACTTGCGGAAGCTGTAAGCGGCCAGGCTGAGCTTCAGGAAGGAACTGCCATCGCGCTGAATGGGATCGATGGCGGGCAGGCGGGAAGCAAGGGTCAGCCCGGCGCTGGCGGCCAGGGTGCCTTGCAGGAAGCGGCGGCGTGTCTGCATGGTGATTCTCCGATGCTCGGTTGGGTGTGGGGTTCACCGAGATGATAGCAGAATGCGGCCGCCATTCACGCGGATAATCGCGCCAGCCCGCATGTGCGGTCGGCGCGGCCCGGGTCATGTAATCTTCACGGGGATTCACGTTGACCCGTCTTCTCACTCGGCTAGGATAGGGACGTTGGGGGTGGGGACCGTGGAGAAACAGCAATGAAGCCGCGCCGCGCCTTTACCCTCATTGAGTTGCTCGTGGTGATCGCCATCATTGGCGTGCTCATCGGGCTGCTCTTGCCCGCCGTGCAGAAGGTGCGCGAGGCCGCCAAGAGCACGAAGTGCAAGAACCACCTCCATCAGTTCGGCCTCGCCTATCACAACTTCAAGAGTTTCAACGCCGAGCCTTTCAAGGTCGATGACTGGGCGCCGCAGCTCTATCCTTATTTCGAGAATCAGAAGCTGCTGTTTTATTGCCCGAGCAATCCCGAGCTGGACGATCCGAACGACATCATCCTGGCGGCGACCCTCGAAGATCCGGTCAAGATGACCAAGATCCAGCTGAGCACCAAGAATGCCAAGCAAGTGCGGCTGGCGCCGACGCAGCCCCCCGTGATCATGCAGATCGACGACAACGAGGACGGCAAGTTCGACGACATCGAGCTCAAGCTGGAGTCGCAGGCGGACGGCAAGTACAAGGTCACGATCGAGAACAAGACTTCGAGCGCCAGCTACGACATCAAGAAGAGCTCGGGCGAGGTGATCGAGTCTCCTTTCGAGAAGCCGAAAGAAGCGCTCGTCGACACGGTCAAGCGTTCCGATTACGGCGTCAGCCGCGGCGCCGATCAGCGCCTGATCGAGAGCACCAGCTCCAAGATCTTCATGCTGGACTACCGGAAGGGGATCGCCGAGGTACTGGGCACGCCACCGGGCGACGACTGGGACAAATGGATGGCCCCGCGGCACGCCAACGCCGTGAACGTCTTGTTCTTCGACGGCCACATCGAGACGCGCATGCCTGCCGACATCGACCCGCGCGTGCCTGCCCTGCAGAAGCAGTGGTGGGAAACCGCTCCCTGACCCCTATCAGCAACCTGGAAGATTCGTGGGCCGCCGAGTTGACGAGGGCACCTTGGCCCGGTTACCATGGGTCTGTTTGAACCCTCGAACTTCCTGCCCGCTCGACGAACCCTGTAAGCCCACCTTGAGGTTTCGTCAATGAGTACGATCCTCCGAATACTGGCCGTTGGCGCCTTGCTGGTTCTGCTTTGCGCGCCGGGCCAGACGCGCCCCGCGCACAAGCGGGCCCTGGCCGATCACTTCGGCCCGTTTCTGCCCCGCCATCCCAACGATTGCCAGACTTGCCACCTGCCCGACCGGGCCGACGGCAAGAAAGATCCCGACGAAGAGAAGCCGCACAACCCGTTCGGCCATCGGCTGAGCACCGTGCGCAAAGAGCTGCGCCAGGCGGGCAAAGAGAACAAGGCGATCGCGGCCCGCGTGGCGGCCATCGCCGACGAAGACAGCGACGGCGACGGCGTGCCCAACCTGATCGAGCTGCTCACGGGCCACAACCCCGGCGACGCCAAGGACAGGCCCGACGCCAGCACCGTGGCCAGCGCGAAGAAGATCCGCACCGCCTTTGAAACCCGCAAGGTCTACCCGTGGGCGCCCTTCGAGAAGGTCGAACGGCCCGGCGTGCCCAAGGTGAAGAATGCGGCCTGGGTGCGCAACCCGATCGATGCTTTCGTTTCCGAGCAGCACGAGCTGTTCGGGCTGAAGCCGCGCCCGGAGGCGGCACGGCACCTGCTCATTCGCCGCGTCTATCTCGACCTGATCGGGCTGCCCCCCACGCCGGAAGAGGTGGCCGCCTTCGTCAACGACAAGTCGGCGGACGCCTACGAGAAGGTGGTCGACAAGCTCCTGGCCAGCCCGCGCTATGGCGAACGCTGGGCTCGCCACTGGATGGATGTCTGGCGTTATGTCGATTACGGCGAGAGCGGG
>JBFWSD010000180.1:0-8862 GCA_050248575.1 Gemmataceae bacterium | reverse complement strand
CGGCAAGACCATGTTCGTCGTCCCCTTTGTGATGGGCCCCATCGGCTCCCCGCTCGCCAAGGTGGGCGTGCAGGTCACCGATTCCATCTATGTCGCCATCAGCATGGGCATCATGACCCGCATGGGCAAGGTCGCCTGGGACCAGCTGGGCGAGAACGACCTGTTCACACGCTGCCTGCACGCCGTGGCCGACTGCAATCCCGAACGCCGCTACATCTGCCACTTCCCGCTCGACAACACCATCTGGAGCTTCGGCTCGGGCTACGGCGGCAACGCGCTCCTGGGTAAGAAATGCCTGGCCCTGCGCCTCGGCTCGTGGATGGGCTATCAGGAAGGCTGGATGGCCGAGCACATGCTCCTCATGGGCGTGACCAACCCGCAAGGGCAGAAAGCCTACCTGGCCGCGGCCTTTCCCTCCGCCTGCGGCAAGACCAACCTGGCCATGCTGATCCCGCCCGAGAAGTATCGCCGCGAGGGCTGGCAAGTCTCCACCATCGGCGACGACATCGCCTGGATGTACATCAACAAGAAAGACGGCCGGCTCTGGGCCATCAACCCCGAAGCGGGCTACTTCGGCGTCGTGCCCGGCACTTCCGAGAAGACCAACCCCAACGCGATGAAGATGATCGCGCGCGACACCATCTACACCAACGTCGGGCTCCTGCCCGACGGGGATGTCTGGTGGGAGGGGAAGACCGACAAGCCGCCGGCCGCATGCATCGACTGGACGGGCCAGCAGTGGACGCCCGATTGCGGGCGGCCCGCGGCCCATCCCAATAGCCGCTTCACCACGCCGATGGCCAACAACCCGGCCCTCGACCCGAAGGCCAACGACCCCGAAGGCGTGCCGATTTCGGCGATCATCTTCGGGGGCCGACGCAGCAAGGCGGTGCCGCTCGTCTTCCAGGCTTTCAACTGGATGCACGGCGTCTACCTGGGCGCGACCCTGTCGTCGGAGACGACGGCGGCCTCCACCGGGCAAGTAGGCGTGGTCCGCCGCGATCCAATGGCGATGCTTCCCTTCTGCGGTTACAACATCAACCACTACTTCACGCACTGGATGCGGATCCGCCGCGACATGAAGGACTGCCCGCGCATCTTCCAGGTCAACTGGTTCCGCAAGGACGACAACGGCAAGTTCTTGTGGCCCGGCTTCGGCGACAACCTGCGCATCTTGAAGTGGATCATCGAGCGCAGCCAGGGCCGCGCTTACGCCGCCGAGACGCTGCTGGGCTGGACGCCGCGCTCCAGCGATATCGACATTGAAGGACTCGACATCACGCCGGAAGACTTCGAAGCTGCCCAGCACGTGGATGTCGAATCGTGGAAACGCGAACTGCTCACCCAGGAAGAGCTGTTCTTGAAGCTCGCAGGCGAGATGCCCAAGGAACTCATCTTCCAGCGCGAGCTGCTGGTCGCCCGCCTCTGAGCAACACCGCCCCGGGTAGTTTCAGCGTCATCCCTGCCCGCCGGACAAGTAAGTCATCTGGGCAAACGCCAATGACACCGCACTCTGCTTCTCAGGACCCGCGCCGCCGTCCACCGTTCTTGATCCGTGAAGCCGGAGACTCGGATACTGGCCACATTCGCAGCTGGCTGTCGGAAGCTCTGGGAGGTTCGCCGCCGGCGAAATTACTGGTCGCGGCGGATGCGGCGACGTTCGACGTGGTTGGCGTGGCCGCGCTGCGCGTGTTTGTCGACCAGGTGGGCCGTTTCCTGCTCTATGTGGAACCGGCTTCCCGCCGGCGCGGCTGCGGCTCGGCCCTGCTGGACGCCGTGCGCGACACGGCAACCCGGGCAGGGGTCCAAGCCCTCCTGACCGTCCGCTCTTACGAGCTGACGGCCAGCGACGCCCTCACCATGTCCGCCCGGGCGTTCTTGCAGGCGCGGGGCCTGACGGTGGCTCAAGAGATTCGACGCCTGCGGACCGATTTGACCATGGCCCTGAAAGTGCTCGAACCGATTTATCAACGCTTCATGCGACGGTCGAGCGGGGTGCAAGCCGCCACCATCGTGCAGGCTGCCCAGGTCGATGCGCAGGCGCTGGCCGCGTTCGCCGTTCGCCACGTCGGCGGCATCCCCGAGGAGGTCGCGCAACGTCTGAATGGTCGCGGCAAGAACGCCTATTCACCGACGCTCTCCTGGGTAGCGCTGGTTGACAACCAGATTGTGGGCGCCCTGCTCTCCGTCCCGGATCAACTGCTGGTCGAGACGCGCGTGGTGGATGAAAAGTTCCGGGGCAGCGGGCTCAACTTGATCCTAATGTACCGCGCGGCGGCCGCCGGCGCCGCGGCAGGTTACCAGACGATTGAGTTCGAGCACGACACACGGGAGACCGACACGTCGAAGCTGGTGGGACGACTCAACGCCACCCAGATCGGCTGCCGGCAGTGCTTTGGCGTCTCGCTCCCGGCGCAGGCACCCGAGCAGGGCAGGCAAGATCCAGTCATCGCGAGCCCTCCCGCTGCCGCGCCGAACAGGCCGGAGCGTTTGAACCCGCCCGCCAGAGCGGCGGTCGAGTCCGTCCGGACAGCACAGCAAGCGACCGGCGCGGGCCAGGCCAGGCAAGAACTGGAACGACGCCAGCTCGGGGCAGCACCGGTACCGCCGCGCGCGGCCCACACGCCGAACTTGCCCGCCCTGCTGCGCCAGTTCGGGGCGTCCTTGCTGATCGCTGCTTACCAGGCGGACAACGTTGTGCTGATCCGCGACGACGGGGACCATCTCAATGCGCACTTCCGCGCCTTTACGAACCCGACAGGCCTGGCCCTCGCTGGCGACCGGCTGGCCCTCGGTAGCGGGCTCCAGGTTCATGAATTCGTCAACGCCCCGGCCATGGCCGCCAGGCTGGAGCCGCCCGGCAAGCACGACGCTTGTTTCGTGCCGCGCTCCAGCCACTTCACGGGCGACATCAAGCTCCGCGATATGGCCCGCGACGCCGCCGGCGAACTCTGGATCGTCAACACGCGTTTTTCCTGCCTGTGCACGCTCGACCGCAGCGCCAGCTTCACGCCCCGCTGGCGGCCCGCATTCGTGTCCGCGCTGGATGCTGCCGACCGCTGCCACCTCAATGGCCTCGCCATGGTCGCGGGCAAACCGAAGTATGTCACGGCCCTGGGAGAAACCGACACCCCGGGCGGCTGGCGGCAGAACAAGGCCAGCGGCGGCATGGTCATCGACGTGGCTTCCGGCGCGGTGCTGGCCCGCGGCCTGTCGTTGCCTCACTCGCCGCGCTGGCACGACGACCGGCTCTGGCTCTGCGAATCGGGCACGGGCACCTTCGGCTACCTCGACTCGAACACTGGAAAATACCAGTCGATTGCCGAGACGCCGGGCTTCACGCGCGGCCTCGATTTTGCCGGCCCGTTTGCCTTCGTTGGCGTGTCGAAGCTACGCGACAGTGCCCGGGCCGGCGGCGCCGCCGTCGCGCAACGGGTGGCTGCCCAGGAACAGACTTGCGGCGTCTGCGTCATCGATCTGCGCTCCGGGCAGGTTGTCGCGCTGTTGCGCTTCGATAGCGGGGTGCAGGAGATCTTTGCGGTAGCAATCCTCGGTCGCCGTTTCCCGGAACTGGTGAACGTCGACGCGAAGTTGCTCGAGAATGCGTTCGTGGTTCCCGGCGAGCCTCTCGTTGACGTGCCGTCGAAACTCGGTGACGCGAGGTCGGGGCAGGAATAGTCTCGCGCACGCTTCGGATCGGGTAGAGACGGTGAGAGTTGCGGAAATCAGGTGGATGCCGTGTTTGAAGATGTTCGCGCTTATCCTCTTCTCAGTGCCGATGAATGCAGGCGCGTCGCAGCCACTGTCCACGACTTGAAGTCGTACTGGAAGCAACGCCATCCCGAGGTGCCGTTCTTCACGCTGGGGATTGCCAGCTACCTCGACGCGCAGCAGGAGGCCGAGCGCGGCTATCACGCTGCCGCCTACGATATGAACACGCTGCTGGCCGCGAGGTTTTCGTGGTTGTATCGTCGCCTGCTCGACGGGCTCACGCAGTTGCTGCAGGAAAAGGTCGTTTACCGGCCGAGTTGCGCGCTGCCCGGCTTTCACGTTGGCCTCTGGTGCCCCGCCTCAGAAAGCTGGGAGGCGTCGGTCCATCAGGATTTGCAGTACGAGTTGCTCGACTGGAGTCCGACGGAGCAACCGGATTTTCACCGGCCCTTGTCGTTCACGCTGGCAATCACCTTGCCGCAACATGGCGGCGGGCTGAATGTCTGGGACGTCTGCCACGACGAGCTCGAAGGGCTCTCTCCCGACGAGCGCCACCGCAAGATCATGGCAGCGCGCGTGGAATACCACCCCTACCAGGTGGGCCACCTGGTGCTTCATTCCGGGCACAAGGTCCACCAGATTGCCCGGACGAAGAAAGAACAGGACGGCGACGAGCGTGTGACTCTGCAAGGGCACGGCATCCACTGCGATGGCATGTGGCAGTTGTACTGGTGAGTGCCGGGGGCAGGACTAGGGTTTCCTCCAGTTTCCAAGAACTTCATAATCGTTAACCTACGCTTTTGCACGACGCCCCGCCGCGCCCCTTCCTTGAAAGGAATCAAGTGCTGGATCTTTGCTACCCAAGGGCGTACTTACTCGCACGCCTTCGGATTTTTCCTGTTGCGGTTGCCCCTTTTTGGACTTCGCCAGGCCATTTAGACTCATGACCGACCAGGTCCGTCACTACGACTTGCGCGCGCGCTTCGAGAAGGCCTACATACTCGTCCTGCAAGCCTGCGGCAGCGGTCTGCGCTGAACCTCTCGCCACGAATTCTCCCCAGTTTTTTCCTGCCCGCCCCCCCGGAGCCCCGGGGCATGCCGGTAATCTTTGACTGATAACCAACCCAGGAAAATCATGAACTCAGCTTGGCTCTCGCGCATGTTCAACAAGTTTTATCGGCTTGCCGATGCTATCTGGTACGCGCTGGGCTGCCGGCGAGAAGTGGGCCGCGTTGTCGATGACACGCCATCCGCCGGCCCAATTGCCATTGACGGTATGTTTCAAGATTCGCACATTATTCACTCGCCCATTGCCCCCTTGGCCAGCCCGCCCCCGTGGGCAAGGGTTTTCCCGACACCTGGATTGGTCGGGGACGACAACAAATTCGTTCTGCAACTATCCCGGGAGACATGGATGCGTTCCTGGATCCGCAAGCTATTCACCCGCCCCGCCTCTGTTACCATTCGCACCACCTCGCAGCCCGGACGTCTCGACCTCGAGGCGCTCGAGGACCGTTGCTGCCCCAGTTCGGTCACCGTCACCAACACCAACGATATCGTCAACGGCGACACGAGCAGCATCGCTGCCCTCCTGGCCGATCAGGGACTGGACGGCATCTCGCTCCGCGAGGCGTTGCTGGCAGCCAGCAACACGGAGGGGGATGATACGATCGACTTTGACAGCATCCTCTTTGGCACGGCGCAAACGATCACGCTCGGCGGCACGCAGCTCGAGGTGACGGACACCACGGGCTCGACCACGATCATGGGCCTGCCGGGCCTTACCATCAGCGGCGATGGCTCGAGCCGCGTGTTCCAGATCAATGAGGGCGTCAGCGCATCCTTTTCGCACCTGATCATCACCGGCGGCAATGCCACCGAGGGCGGCGGCATCTGGAATGCCGGCGACCTGACTCTCACCGACTGCACCATCGAAGGCAACACGGCCGGAAAGGGCGGCGGCATCTGGAATGGCCCAACCGGCACGGCCACGCTCGAGTGCTGCACCGTCACCGGCAACCATGCCGTCGGCGGGTTCGTCTACAATGAATCGGAAGTGCTGATCGATGTCACCGGCCTGGGCGGTGGCCTGTTCAATGACGGCGGCACGCTGACGCTCATCGATTCCAGCGTCAGCGAGAACACGGCGGATTTCGCGGGCGGCGGCGTGATGAATGGCTCGCCTGGCTCGGGCAAGGGCGCGGCAAGTTCGGCCACGCTGACCATGATCGGCTGCGACATCGAAGGAAATACCGCCGGCAACGGCGCCGGCGTGTGGAACAGCGGCACGGCGACACTCGAATGCTGCACGGTTAGCGGCAATCATGCCAGCGGTGGATTCGAGTTCGCCACCGTCGAGTCTGCCGGAGGAGAAAAGGGATCGAGCACGCCCGTCACCCGCTCCGACGCCAGCGGCCTGGGAGGCGGAGCGTTCAACAGCGGCACACTGACGCTCGAAAACACGAACGTCCGCGACAACACGGCCGATCTTGCCGGCGGCGGCGTGTTCAACTTCGGCGCGCCGCAAGGTGGATCCAAGGGCGCGGCGGCCCCAACCACGTTGAACATGATCAACTGTGACGTCAGCGGGAATGCCGCCGGCGTGGGCAGCGGCGTGTTCAATGGCGGTCAGACCTCGACTGGATCGGGCAAGGGCGCAGCGACCTCTCCGTCCGCAGTGCTGAACATGAGCGGCACCACCGACAGCGACAATGAGGCGCTGCCCGGCGGCGGCAGCGCCGGCCCCGCCTATGCCGGTGCTGGCTTTGGCGTGGTCAACCTGGGCCTCGCCACGCTCAGCGATTGCACCATCAGCGGCAACGAGGGCGGCGGTGTGTTCAACAGCGGCGCCTTGGCCGTCTCGGCGGGCGGCGGCAAAGGCTCCGCCGGCGGCGGCAAGGGCTCGGCGACCACAACGACCTCGGGCGCCGCGCTGACCATGACCAATACGACCGTCAGCGGGAATGTGGCGCCCGACGGCGTCGGTATCTCCGTTGCCGAGGTGGCCGGCTTCGGCGTGATCAACATGGGCACCGCCCGGCTCACCAACAGCACCATCAGCGGCAACGAAAGGGGCGGCGTGTACAACAACGCCGGCTCTGCCGGCGCCGGCAAGGGCTCGGTTGGCACGGTCGGACTCACCATGGTCAATTCCACCGTGAGCGAGCATGTATCGCCGGCGGGCGGCGCTGTTGGCCTGGTCAATCTGGGCACCGCCACTCTCGTCCATACCACGATCAGCGGCAACGACGGCGGTATCTTCGGTGTCGCCGCCACCGGTGGCGGCAAGGGAGCCACGACGACCACGACCACTCTGGTCAACTCGATCGTCGCGGGCAACACCTTTGCCGACCTCAGCGGCACTGGCTTCGCCGGCAACAACAACCTGATCGGCGACCACGGCTCGGGCGGGCTCGTGGACGAAGTGAACGGCAATATTGTCGGCGTGGCCGCGGCCGACCTGCACCTGGCCTCCCTGGCCGACAACGGCGGGCCCACCCAGACCATGGCGCTGCTGGCCGGCAGCCCGGCCATCGACGCCGCTACCCCCGTGGTCCTCACCACCCTGGCAGCAACCATCGACGACGATACGACGACCACCATCACGGTCGCCAGCACCGCCAACCTTGTCGCCGGTCTGTACATTCAAATCGACAACGAAATCCTGTTGATCACCGAAGTGACCGGCGTCAATACTCTCGAGGTCGTGCGTGGCCAGCTGGGCACGGCCGCCGCGGCCCACAACACCACCGGGGTCAACGTCACTCTCGCCGCCGATCAGACTGGCGTCTCCTACCTGGACGCGCCAGACATCGGCGCCTTCGAGTTCCTGGGCACGCCCGTCGTGACCGTGACCGTTGCGCCAGCATCCGTCCTGGAAGATGGGGCACAGCCCCTGATCTTCACGTTCACGCGCGCGGGCGCTTCGACCCGCCCGCTGACGATCAGCTACCAGGCCAGCGGCACCGCCACCGGCTTTGGCCCGGGCACCATCGACTATACCGTCAGCGGCGGCGGCAAGGGCAGCAGCTTTGACGGCGGTCCTTCGGGCACCGGCGCCGGCGTCCTCGTCTTCGCAGCCGGCGCAGCGGAGCAATCGATCTTCGTGTACCCCACGCCCGACTTCACCCTCGAAGACGACGAGACGGTCATCATCACCATCGGTACGGGCACGAACTACACCACAGGCAGCCCGGACTCGGCGACCGGCACCATCCTCGACGACGAACCGATCCTCAGCACGTCGAGCAAGTCCGTGCTCGACGAATCCGGCGACGATCGCGCCGAGCCGGGCGAGGTGCTCACCTACACCATCGTGGTCACCAACACGGGCCACGGCGCTGCCAAGAACGTCTCGATCGCCGACGGCGCGCCTGCCAATACCACCTTCGTGGCCGGTTCCGCACGCATCACCGCCGACACCACCGGCGGCACCGTCACGAACTTCAACGGCGACGAGCCCGGTGAAACCAGCCTGCTCGTGGACATCGATTCGATCATCGTGGGCGGCTCGATCACCATCACCTTCGAGGTCACGGTCGACCTGGCCTTCGCCCCCGACACGATCATCAGCAACTCAGCGCAGGTTTCCGCCACTGGCGTACCGGAGTTCGATACTAACTCCGCCGACATCGAGACCACGCGCGCCGACCATTTCGACACCACCCTCTGGGCCGACTTCTTCACCAACTCCGGCTGGTCGACTCAGGTCGTCGGCGATTTCAACGGCGATGGCCGCGACGATATCGCCAACTTCCATCCCGGCACCGGCAGCTGGTATGTCAGCATCGCCAACGACACCGGCGACGGCTTCGTCACCACTCTGTGGGCCGACTTCTTCACCAACTCCGGCTGGACCGCGCAAGTGGTCGGCGATTTCAACGGCGACGGCTACGACGACATCGCCAACTTCCATCCCATGACGGGCAACTGGTGGGTGAGCATCAGCAACGACACCCACGACGGCTTCGTCACCACCCTGTGGGCCGACTTCTTCACCAACTCCGGCTGGACCTCACAAGTCGTCGGCGACTTCAACGGCGACGGCTACGACGACATTGCCAACTTCAATTCGGCGACGGGCAGCTGGTGGGTGAGCATCAGCAACGACACCCACGACGGCTTCGTCACCACCCTGTGGGCCGACTTCTT
>JBFWSD010000179.1:0-8877 GCA_050248575.1 Gemmataceae bacterium | reverse complement strand
TCTCGGTCCTAGCGACGGTAGTGCGTCGGACCTCGGTGAACGACCCTGGTCCTTCCAAGAACGCATGCCTACCGAGGATTTGCCGCCGCCGCCGCCGGAACCGCCGCCGCCCATGAAGCTCAGCAAGCCTCCGGAAGAACCGCCCGCTCCCATTTTCCCGCCGCGGCCCCGGCGTTGACGCTCGGCAGGCTTTTTCTTGCCCATCGCCCGCATCGCGGCGTATAAAGGAGCAGTCCCGCCTTCCATCTCCATCCAGCGAAGGAGACCTCTCATGCGCCATCCCGACAAGTGCTGTGCCGAATGCCGTCCCGAGTCCGGGCTGAACCGCCGCGACTTCTTGCAAGCGAGCGCCGCGGCCGTGCTGGCCGGTTCGCTCGCGCCCACTGCCTCCGCCAAGCCGGGCGAAAAATCCGAGACGCTGACCAAGACCCTTTACGATTCCCTCGACGACAAGCAGAAGAAAGTCGTCTGCTTCGACTGGGATTTCAAGGATCGCCGCGGCCTCTTGCGCACGCACATCTCGAACAACTGGCGGATCACGCCGCCCGCCATCAAGAGCGACTTCTTTACCAAGGATCAGCAGGCCCTGATCCGGCAGATCTGGGAGGGCATCGTCAATCCCGACTGGATCGAACGCTTCGACCGGCAGTTCAAGGACGACATGGGCGGCTTCGCGGTGAGGCAGAGTATTGCCCTCTTCGGCACGCCGGGCACGGGCAAGTTCGAGTTCGTCCTGTCGGGCCGGCACGGCACCGTCCGCTGCGACGGCGATTCGCAAGAACATGTCGCCTTCGGCGGGCCCATCGTTTATGGCCACGCCGCGAGCGGCTACTACGAGAAGCCGGCCCATCCCGACAATGTCTTCTGGCATCAAGCCCTGGCCGCCAACGATCTCTTCAAGATGCTCGACGGCAAGCAGCGCGACCAGGCACTGCTGCCCGAGGCGCCCGACGAGGCCGAGATCGGCTTCCGCTCGAAGATCGACGGCATTCCGATCGCCGAGCTTTCCAAGGATCAGCAGAAACTGGCCCAGGAAGTCCTCCTCAAGCTGATCGAGCCCTTCCGGCAGTCGGACCGGGCCGAGGCGCTGGCGGCCCTCAAGAAGCAAGGCGGGCTGGAGAAGTGCCACCTCATCTTCTACAAGGCCGACGACCTCGGCGAAGACAAGATCTGGGACAACTGGCGCCTGGAAGGGCCCGCCTTCGTGTGGCATTACCGCGGCGCCCCGCACGTGCACGTCTGGGTCAATGTCGCCGACGACGCCAGCGTTGACCTCAACGCCAAGAACCTGTCCGGCCCGCTGCGGCAGAAGTGAGCGAGCGTCTTCAGGGATCGGGAGTCAGCGTTGATGCTGACTCCTGATCCTCAACTCGAAAAGCCCACACCCAGACGATCCAGGAGCCGCAACAAGAGGCTGGGCCGCCCGCCTTCATCCACGCGGCGCAGATCGCGGGTCACCTTCCGCACCGCCAGAGCCCGGAGGGGCTCCGGGGGATAGGGAAGAGGTTTCCTGGTCACCAGCGTCAGCGAAAGCAAGTCGTCGGACTGTTCAAGGGCCAGCCGCGCCAGGATCTTGCCCGCGAGGTGTGTCGAGCCCAGCCCGTGTCCGGTGAAACCAAGACCGTACCAGAGCTTCTTGCCATACGCCGAGCCGAAATAAGGCGTCAGCCTGGTCGTGGAACAGATGGAGCCGCCCCAGGCGTAATCGAAGCGAAGCCCGTTGAGCTGCGGAAAGTGGGCCGCGAAACTCTCTTCGAGCATGCGATAGTGTGCCTGCGAGTGGTCTTGCTCCGTGCCCACCTTGTTTCCGGGGTAGTAGACGGCCTCGCTGGTGCCCCAGAGGATGCGGTGGTCGCGGGTGAGCCGGTAGTAGAGGAAGAAGTTGCGGCAATCGGTCACGCCCTGGCGCCGCTGCCAGCCGATCGACGCGATCTGCCCGTCGTTCAACGGTTCGCTGACGATGATGTAGTCGTAAAGCGGTATGAAACGCCAGAGCACGCGGGGCAGCAGGTGATGCGTGTAGGCACTGGTAGCCAGCACGACCTTGTCGGCATCCAGGGTGCCCTGCGGAGTGACGAGGTGCATGATCGTCCGGCGGTCGCGAATGCTGGACACCGGGCTGCGCTCGTAGATCTTCACTCCCCTCGACAGGGCCACGCGGCGCAGCCCGTCGACGAGCTTGACGGGATTGAGCAGCCCGCCGCTGGGCACGCTGAGCGCCCCGCGATAAAGCGGCGAGCGCAGCTCGGCCTGAGTCTGCGTGGCATCGAGCAGCTGATAGTCGTCGATGCCCAGCCGGGCCGCCACCTCGACATCGTGACGCAGGGCTGCGAGGTGAGCATCATGGAGGGCCACGATCATCCGCCCGGTCGGCTCATAGTCGCAGTCAATTTGCTGCGCGTGCCAGAACGCGGTCATCTCGTCGATATTGTCGCGGCCGAGTCGGGCCAGCCGGCGCGCTTCGTCCAGGCCGAAGTGCTCGATGGCCAGGGCATGACTGTGATCGATGGTCTCGGAGAGCAGCCCGGCATTGCGGCCGCTGGCGCCATAGGCGGCGCAGCCCTGCTCGACGACGGCGACATCCAGGCCGGGGGAATAGGTCTTGAGCCACAAAGCGGTCCACAGCCCGGTCAGGCCCGCGCCGACGATGGCGATTTCTGCCCGCTGTGAGCCTTCCAGGCGCGTCTCGGCTGCGGGCGGACGGTGTGCCAGCCAGTAACAAGCCGCTTCGATCGGTTTCATCGAGGTGCCCGTCGGCGTCAGCTGCCCGCGCGGATGATGTCGAGGAACTTGCCGGCGTCGAGGCTGGCGCCGCCGACCAATGCCCCGTCCACGTCGGGCTGCCCCATGAGCGTGGCGGCATTTTGCGGGGTGACGCTGCCACCATACTGGATGATGAGCCCGGCCGCCGCCTGTTCGCCCAGCAGTTCACCGAAGCGCTTGCGGATGAAGACGTGGGCCGCCTGGGCTTGTTCGGGGGTGGCGTTGTGCCCGGTGCCGATGGCCCAGACCGGTTCGTAGGCAACCGTAAGTTTCGAGACGTGTTCCGGCTTCACGCCGGCCAGCCCTTGCGTGAGCTGGGTATCGAGGCGCTGCTCCGTCTGGTTGGCCTGGCGTTCGTCGAGCGTCTCGCCGACGCAGAAGACGACCTCGAGGCCCGCGTCCAGGGCCGCGTGGACCTTTTGATTGAGGAAGCCGTCGCTCTCGCCGAGCTTGTGCCGGCGCTCGCTGTGGCCAATCAGCACGAGCTGGCAGCCCGTGTTCAGCAGCATGGCGGGGCTGACCTCGCCCGTGAAGGCCCCTTCCTTGGCAGGGTAGAGGTTCTGGCCCCCCAGGCCGATGCGCGTGCCGCGCACCACCTTGCTGACTTCGAGCAGGTAGGGGAAGGGGGGAAAGACCGCGACGCGAACCTTGTCGTCCTGCGGCAGATCCTTGAGGACGCCGCCCGCCAGCTGCGGGGCCGATTCGGCCGTGGTGAACATCTTCCAGTTGCCCGCTACAAACTTCTTGCGCATGGTGCTTTCTCGAGAGGTGCGAACGGTCACCGCGAGGCATTCCTACTCACCCACCGGCGTGGGTGGGCCTGGAGAATCGATGCAAGGGACGTGATGAAGTGGTCGTGCGCTCCACTCCACCACTCACCAGTCTAGCCGTTCGGATCGACGCGGAAGAGGACGGTGTCGAATTCGACGGCCTGTTGATTCTCGACGCAGATTTCCTTGATGACGCCGCTGCAATCGGCGGTGATCTCGTTGAAGATCTTCATGGCCTCGATGATGCAGACGACTGTGGACGGGTTGACGCGGGTGCCGACGCGGACGAAGGGCTCGGCATTGGGCTCGGGGGAAGCATAGAAGGTGCCGATGACCGGGCTCTTGATGGGGCGGAGCTCGCGGCCCGGCGCGGCCGCGGGTGCGCCGAGCGTAACCACGGGCTGCGCCGGCGCACTCGGCGGCGGCGCTGCTGCCGCCGCGGGCGGGGCAACCAGCGGTACCGCGGCCGGCACGCCGATGTGCCCGCGCGGCCCGCGCATCAAGCGAATCCGCTGCTCCCCCATGCGCAGATCGATCTCGGTCAACTTGTGCTCGCTCATCAGGGACACCAGGTCCCGGATGGTCGGCACGTCGAAGGGGCTGGGGATCTTCGATCCGTCGTCAGCCACGTTGTACTCCAATCTGTATTTCGCTTGAGCCGCCCCGCAAGCGGAGGCGGTTCAATGCCAATGTCGTCGAACCGATGCAATCGTGTCAATCGAATACACAGGTCAGCTCCTTGCTGACCTGAGACAGCACCTCGCAGCCATCCTCGGTAACCAGGACGTCGTCTTCGAGGCGGACGCCGCCCCAGCCCGGGATATAGATGCCCGGCTCGATGGTCAGCACCATGCCGGGCTGCAAGCGGTCTTCGGAGCTGGCGCGCACGGAGGGGGCTTCGTGGATTTCGAGGCCGATGCCGTGGCCGAGCCCGTGATCGAAGTACTTGCCGAAGCCTTCATCCTGAATGTGGCCGCGGGCCTCGGCGTCGACCTTCTTGGCTTCGGCGCCGGGACGGACCGCCCGGATGGCCTTCTCTTGTGCTCTGGACACAACCGCATACACTTTCTCAAGTTTGGGCGAAATTCTACGAGTGGCCAGCACGCGCGTCAAGTCGCTCTTGTAGAGGGCGGTCTCCGCGCCCCAGTCGACGAGCAAGAGGCCCGCCTCGTCGACGCGCTGCGACCCGGGCGTGGCATGAGCGAGGGCCGCCCGCGGTCCGACCGCCACGATGGGAGCGAACGAGGTCCGCCGCCCGCCGGCGCGGCGGACGTAGCCCTCGAGGGCGTCGGCAAGTTCTTTTTCGTTGTCGGTGGGCCGGAGCATGGCCCGGAACATGTCGAAGGCGCGCTCGGCGGCCCCGATGGCGGTGCGGATGGCCGCAATCTCGCCGGCATCCTTGATGATGCGCAGCTGCTCGACGCGGTCGGCGGCCCCTTTCCATTCGACGGTCGGGGCCAGCTCGCGCAGCTTTTCATGGTCGGCCACGCTGACGCTGCTGCTCTCGAAGCCGACGGCGCGGCAGCGCAGCCTCGTCAATGCCTCGGCCGACGCCGCCTGCACGGGCTGGGTGGACGGGCGGATGATGGTTTCCAGCCCAGGGCATTCTTCCTCGATCTGCTGCGCGTAGCGGAAATCGCTGATGAGCAGCGTTTTTTTCGGGGTCAGGATGAGGTAGCTGCTGTCGCCGGTGAAGCCGGTGAGGTAGGTGACGTTGACGGTCTTGGTGATAAGGAGGGCATCGAGGTGCTCCGCCTTGAGAGCCCGCCCTAGCCGCTGCCGACGCTGAACAAACGGATTCATCCCTTCTTTGTACGATGCGAGGGAAGGAATGGCATGGCTTAGCGACGGGCCGCCACGCTCACGCCGGCGGGCAGGAAGGGCCCATGCCGGTTCGCGGGCAGCGCGAGCACCGTCCCGCCCGTGCCGTGATAGAACTCGACCACCGGCTCGGCGGGCAGCTTGCCGCCGATTCTCTCCGCCACCACGTAGATGTCGGTGTCAGGCGGGAAACCGTCGTAGCGGCGTTCGATCTTCTCGATGAAATCGACGCCGCGGGTGTCGCGATAGAAATTGAGGGCGGGGACCAGGATCCAGTAGGCCCCCACGCGCACGCGGCGGCGCGAGGCCGTGTCGTAGCGGGCCACGATCTCCTCGAACACTTGCCGTGAATCGGCCTCGAAGGCCCAGGGGCGATAATGATCGGTCTGCAACTCCGCCAGGCCGCCAAGGGCGAAGAGCAGCCCGCCGGCGGTCACGGCTTGCCGCCACCATGCACCGGCATGGGCCGACAGCACTGCGCCGCCGGCCAGCACGGCCAGGAAGAACGGTGTGACGAGATGCAGCCCGGTGCGTTCGATGGGCAGCTTGAAGCCAATCAAGAAGTGCAGGGCACACAGTAGCCCGGCGGTCAGCGTGAAGGTCCCGGCCGCCAGGTAGAAGAGGGCCGTCTCGGGCTTCATGTCGATCTCGTCGCGGCACAGCCGGCGGGCCGCACGCAGCCACAGTACCGCGATGCCCAGGATCAGCGCCGGCAAGAGCCACAGGGCGACCACATCGACGAGACGGTGCATCGAGGCCGTCTGGTTGTTCCAGGGCCAGGCATGCGGGTGATGGGTCAGCGTGGCCTGCGCAAAGCTGCGCAAACTCTCGGCGAAGGTCTTGGCGCCGTAGTAGAAGTGACTCGGCTTGAGCAGCAAGAGGGGCAGCCCGAGCCAGGCCATGACGATCGCGCCGGGCCGGACGACGGCCCGCCACAGCCAGTGCCTGAACTCGCGCGGCGTCTCGTGCGCTTCGTCCTGCCGCAGTCGCCAGGCCCACACGGCCCAGCAAGCAACCAGGGCCGCGGCGGCAAACAGGAAGGTCAAATTGCCGAGCACCGCCAGGGCCAGGTACTGCGACGCCCGCCGCAAGCGCCAGGAAGTCAGCATCGGCCCGGCCGCCAGCAACTGTTCGAGGGCCGCCGCCCAGAAAGCGAGCGCCAGCGCGTAGCCCCGCGCGATTGACAGGTAATCCATCACGAAAGGATTGATGCCCAGTACCAGGACGGCCGCCCAGGCGGTGGCGGCTGGCCCCCACACGCGCCAGCCAATGCGGGCGACGACGACCAAGAAGAACAGGCTCGCCACCAGGCTCGGCAGGCGCAGCGTCAGCACCGACGGGCCGCACAGGCCGACCGTGGCCCGGCTGAGCAAGGAGAACAGCACGTGGTTGTTTGCGTCCGGCTTGCTGACGATCTGGTAGAACGGGCCGGCCACGTAGCGTTCATAGGTCACGGCCTCATCGTGGGTGATCGACTGGGTGGCCCCGCGGTAGACGTTGAGCGCCGTCAGGATGACGATGCTCGCCACGATGAGCGTCAGCCAGAAAGTTCGTTGCCGGTCTGCTTGGGGCATAGTTTGTCCGGTTTGTGGACATACGAAGTTTCCGTCATCCCGATAACGTCGAAAGAGTCGCGGTGTCAAGGTCGAGCGTCTTGCGGGGCTGTTGACTTGCCCTCCGCAGGTGTGTGGAAGCGCTGGAATAATCGAGCGCGTTCCGGCTCGTAACTGAGGCTTCTATCTCAGCGTGGTTGACTCAAGTATCGAGCTTGCGTGAACTGTCCAGCTGCCGGCAATCGCCTCGTTTGCCGGGTCGTGCTCGGGTTGTTTCCATACGGGGAGTGCTGGTAGATTCTTGCCCGCGGGAGGGCGCACGCTCGCGCACGCCGATGGCGGGCAGGGGAAGCGAGTGACGCCGCCCGGCCGTACCGTGCCAGAGAGTTCATCAAGATTCTCCAGCTTGCAGCGACGTGCCCGCGTCGCGGTTGAAATCGCGCCAACGCCAGAACCACGGCCCCAGCGGGGGAAAAGTCGTGTACGAGCTGAGCCTTCTCTTCGTCGGGCTGTTCTTCTTCGCCCTGGTCGGGCACCTGCTGTGGCTGATGGGCTCGGCCCTGATGCAGGCCGTCTTCGGCGTGGGTGCTCCCGCCGAATCGGGCGAGCGACGCCATTGTGCGGCCTGCGGCAAGGAGCTTCACTTCCAGCGCTGCCCCTGGTGCGGTTTCGATCAGGCACACCTTGGAGCCCGCGAGCTGCTCGACCTGGCCGCCACGCGACGCCAGCTCGATCGTTTCCTCGATGCCGACCTGCTCGACCGACAAACTTATGAAGCGTTGCACGTGGCGGTCGACGAGCGGCACGCCAGGCTGCTCGGCAAGCCTGTCCCGCTGCGGCCCGTGGATGCCACGCCGGTCATCGCAGTCGAGAGCGAGGCAATCACCGTTCATCCCGCGGCTCAGCCCGCCTGGCAGAACCTCGAAAAGCTGCTGACGACAGCCGACACGGGCGTTGATCAGCAAGCGCTCGACACTTATCGGCAAGCCAAGCTCGATGAACTGGAGCGGCTGATCGCGCCGGCCCAGCTGGCGCTGGCCCGGCTGCTGGCCCGCTCCGGTATGCACATGGAGGCGTTGAGTGCCTTCGAGCGTTTCTTGAATGCGGACGCCGCCGATCGTCATGCGGCAGTTGCCCTGGAGGCAGCCCGTCTCGCTTGCCAGGTAGACGATGCCCGGCGGGCAGGCTGGTTCATCGAGCAGGTGCTGGCGCGCAATCCGGACGCGAACTTGCGGGCCGCCGCTCTCGAACTGCAAGAAACGCTGGCCCTGCCAACCGCGGTGGCGGTCGTCAGCCCGGAGCCGGCGGTGCTGCTCGAAGCGCAGCCAATCGAAACAGCGCCCGCGGTGGACTGGCAGCCCGAGCCGGAGCCCGCACCGAGGCAGCGTCGCAACTTCGCCGAAGTGCTGCACGCCTTCATGGAACGCAGCAACATCCTGTGGGGCGAGCTGGTCGGCGGGCTGCTGATTGTCGGCTGCTCGATGGCCCTCGTGCTCAGCCTGTGGTCCAAGTTCGCCGACAACCCGCTCTACCAGTCGGCGATCTTCACGGCGGTCACGGCCATGATGTTCGGCGCCGGGCTGTACACGCTCCATCACTGGAAGCTGGAATCGACGAGCCGCGGCCTGTTGATCATTGCCGCCCTGCTGGTGCCCTTGAACTTTCTGGCCAGCGCGTCGCAGCCGGCGGGAGCGGGCAGTGTGACGGGCATTCTCTTCGAGATGGGCAGCCTCGGGCTCTTTGCCTGGCTCTTGTTACTGACGGGCCGCGTGCTCGTGCCCGGCGGAGGAGCGTGGTTCGCGGCGTCGGTGCTCGGCGCTTCCGCCAGTTGCCTCCTGTTCCCCAAGATGCTGGGCACGGAGACAGGCGTATGGCTGATGCCGGCCCTCGGGCTGGTGCCGGTCGCTTGCCACGCGCTCGGCTGCGGCGGCTGGATCGTGCGCGGCTACCGACGCGACTTTGTTGAAGGC
>JBFWSD010000178.1:0-8905 GCA_050248575.1 Gemmataceae bacterium | reverse complement strand
GCGGCAAGAAGATCAAGGACTGGTACTGGGGCGAAGAGGATCGCGTTGCCTTCAGCGAGACCGTGTTCGACTTCTCCCCCGATGGCCGGCTGATTGCCTACAACCCCCGGCCCTGCATCCGCATCCGCGATCTGGCGACCTTCGAAGAAGTGGGCAAGATCGCCATGGGCAGCAATCCCGCCACGGCCCTCGCGTTCGCGCCGGCGGGCAAGCGGCTCGCCAGCGGCCATCGCGATACGACCGTGCTCATCTGGCAACTCGCCCAGTTCACTCCCAAGGCGCTGAACGCACGCCTGAGCAGCGACGAACGGGAAGGCTGCTGGCGCGATCTGGCCAGCGACGATGCGCTGCGCGCGTACCAGGCGGGCTGGAAACTGTCGGGCGATCAAGAAGCGGTGGCTTTTCTGAGCAAGCGTCTCGAACCGGCGCGGGCGGCGCAGCGTGAAGTGGTGTTGCCCCTCGTGCGCGATCTCGACAGTGAAGACGCCAGAGTGCGGGCAAGCGGGCTGGAGAAACTGGAAGCGATCGGCCCGGCGGCCCGGCCCATCATCGAAGCAACGCTCAAGCAACAACCCAGCCTGGAAGTGCGCCGCCGCCTCGAAAAGCTGTGCGCCGACTGGGACGCTCACGTGGTGACCGTGCCCGAATCGCTCCGCCAGCTCCGGGCGATCGTCGTCTTGCAACGCATTGGTTCAAAGGAAGCGATCGGCGTCTTGAAGACACTCGCCGGCGGGCTCAAGGGGGCACGCGAAACCGAGGCGGCCGCGCAAAGTCTCGAGCGCTTCAAAGCACACTGAGCTCAGCGCTTCAGTACGATGTCTTTCTTGGTGCTGTCGACGATGGCGAAGAGTTCCGCCTGCTCGGCGGCGGGCACGCCGAACTTGGCAAAGGTCTGACGCAAGTCTGCCAGGAAGACTTGCCATTCTTCCTCGGTGATGTCGAGGTGGGCGTGGCTGTCGTACATGGTCTTGCCCGTGTACTGCTGCGGGCCGCCCGTGGCCCAGCAGACCATCTCCGTCACCAGGTACTTGAAGCCCGCCCGCGACACGCGGTGATGGGCCTCGTTCACCTTGGCGTTGGCATTCAACTTCGGGTCGTCCATGATCCGGTCGATGAAGTCGTCGATGACGGCGGCAATCGCGTACACACCTCCCAGCCGTTCGTACAGCGTGGGTGCAGGTTCAGCCATGTCTTCCTCGCAATCAGCAATGAGCGATCTGCATGAGCGATCAGCAATCACCGGATGATACGGGATTCCGAACTCGAGAACCATTTTCTTTCGGTTCGGGCTGATTGCTGAAGGGTGATTGCTGAAAGCTGAAGGGTAAAAAAGATGTTCCCCTTGTCCCCGGGGAGGGGAGAAGGGGAACGGGGGGTAGTGACGTTGTGACGTCACACCTTGGACGCAACAGGAGCCCGGCTGACTCCCAAATCCATTCTGAAACGGGAAAGATCTGTAAATCATTTTATGGCAATGAGTTGTGTACTGGCCGCGCGGGCAGCGCGCTCCGTGAGCGGGCACAATGCGTAATGAAGTAAGAGTTGATTGGCTGGTGTTGTCCAATCAAGAGGCCTTCAAGCCAGGCCGCGGATTGGCAGAGGGCGTCGGCCGCGGGCGGCGCTCCAGCAGGGTCTTTCGCGTCGCGTTGTTGGCCGGCGGGGTTTCTTGCCCTTGCAGACAGATCCGCGCTGCCACGCCCATCTTCAGCAGCTGCATGCCGCCCCGAAAGATGATGAAGGCGATGAACGTGAGCGGCGCTGCGTCGATCGGTCGCTGATCCAGCAACAGCCAGTAGCTGGTGCCGAAGCCGATGAGCCCCAGCACGAGCAAGAACCAGCCGATGATCTCACGGAGCCAGAAGCGCATGAGTTCTCCTCGCAGGCGTGACGTAAGGCGATTGTACTGCAACGCTGCCGCAATGCCAGAGCGGAACGGTTCCAGGAGGACATGCCGGGCTTGGCAGCACCAAAGCAGTAACGATAGAATCTCACTCGGTGGCGCATCGCAGGAGCGCGTCTCAGGAAGATCGGGGTCAGCCAATGCTTGCCGTCCAGTGCAGTAACTGTCAGAGGGAGATCGCGCTGTCCGAGCAGCCCATGGACGACATGGTGATCTGTCCGGGCTGCGGTCAGCCGATCACGGTGAAGAGGAAGGCAGACACGGGGACGGAAGGGGAGACGCGCGCGCAGCCCTCGGGTGCACAATCCTCGAATGACCCGACGTTGGCCCCTCCCAGCCAGGGCGTGGGGCCGCGGAGCCTGACGCATGCATTCCTGGCGCCGCCGCGCGCCCCCGACGAACTGGGCTGGCTGGGCACGTATCGCGTCTTCCGCGTGCTCGGCGCGGGCGGCATGGGCACCGTGTTCCTCGCCGAAGACTCCTGCCTCAATCGCAAGACGGCGCTCAAGACGATGCGGCCCGAGATTGCCGTCGACCCCTCGGCCAAGCAGCGTTTCCTGCGCGAAGCCCAGGCGACGGCCAATATCCGCAGCGATCACATCGTCACCATCTTCCAGGTGGGCGAGGAGAGCGGCGTGCCGTTCCTGGCCATGGAACTGCTCGAGGGCAGCCCGCTCGATCGCTGGCTGGAGGATCAAAGCAACAAACGGGCCACCGTCAAGGAGACGCTCGACATCGGGCGGCAAGTGGCCAAGGGACTCGATGCCGCCCATAGCTCCGGGCTCGTGCATCGCGATATCAAACCGGCCAACATCTGGGTCGAACGATCCACGGGCCGCGTCAAGATCCTCGACTTCGGGTTGGTGCGCGTCAGCGCTGAAGATCAACGCATCACGCAGACCGGCATGGTCATGGGCACCCCCGCGTACATGGCCCCCGAGCAGGCCGAAGGTGAGCGCGTCGACTTTCGCACCGACCTGTTCAGCCTGGGCTGCGTGCTCTACGAGCTGTGTACCGGCAACCTCCCCTTCGAGCGCAGCTCCACGCTCGCCGTCTTGAAGGCGGTTGCCCTCTTCGAACCGCCGCCGCCGCACCAGGTCAATCCAGAAGTTCCGGAGGACCTGTCCGAGCTGATCATCCAGCTGATGGCCAAGAAGAAAGAAGAGCGCCCGGGCTCCGCGGCCGAAGTGGTCGAGAGGCTCGAAGGCATCATGGGCTTGAACACGCAGACGCGCCAATGCCTGACCTCGGGAGCCAGCCTGCGCCGCACGGAGCGGGCTGCGCACAAGCGCCGCCCGCTCGTCTACCTGGCGGCGGGCTTCGCCATTGCCCTCGGGCTGGCCGTCGCCGTCTTCTCCTTCATGCGCTACCGCACGCCGGCCCCGGCGGCCGGGTCCGGCCCGGATCTTGTCTTCGGCCTCTCGGCCCCGTTCTCTGGCACGAACAAAGAGCTCGGCAACGACATGGAGCTCGGCATCCAGACCTACTTCAAGTACATCAACGATCAGGGCGGCGTCAACGGCCGGAAGCTCAAGCTCATCCCGCTCGATGACGGCTACGAACCGGATCGTGCCCTCGAGAACATGAAAGACCTGGTCGAACAGCACAAGGTCATGGGAGTAATCGGCAACGTGGGCACACCGACCGCCGAGGTCACTGTCCCCTACGCCCTGGAGCAGAATATTCTCTTCGTGGGCGCCTTCACCGGCGCCGACCTGCTCCGCCACGAGCCGCCGGATCGCTACGTGATCAACTTCCGGGCCAGCTACGAGGAAGAGACGGCCGCCGTGGTCGACTATCTCCTGGCGAAGGGAATCCAGCCCAGCGAGATCGCCGTCTTCCAGCAGAACGACGGTTTCGGCAACGCGGGTTTCCGCGGCGTGGCCCGCGCGCTGAAGAATAAGGTCAAGGAGAACCAGATCCTGCGTCTGCGCTACGAGCGCAATGCGACGCAGGTGAAGGAAGCCGTGACCGAGGTCTTGAAGCATCCCGAGATCAAGGCGGTGGTGATGGTGGCCACGTACAAGCCGGCGGCCCGCTTCATCGCCATGGTGCGGCCAGAACGCCCCGAGATGATGTTCACGAACGTCTCGTTCGTGGGCAGCGAGGCGCTGGCCTTCGAGCTCGAGCAGCAAGATGCCAGGTACGGCGACGGTGTGATCGTCACGCAGGTGGTACCGGACTACAACTCGCGATCCACGGCCATCACGCAGTTTCGCGAACGGCTGCACAAGTACTATCCGCAGAAGCGGCCCAACTTCGTGGTGCTGGAGGGCTACCTTGCCGCCGCCTTGCTGGTGGAAGGGCTCAAGCGTGCGGGCCAGGAGATCAGCCCCGGCAAGGTCATCGATGCGTTCGAGAGTATCAACGGGCTCGACCTGGGCATCGGTACGACCTTCAACCTGGGGCCGTCCGAGCATCAGGCTTCGCACAAGGTCTGGGGCACCATTCTCAAGCTCAAGGGCAAGGACATGGACAAGCTCCAATACGAAGCGCTGGACCTGGATTGACCGGGCACATGCCTCCTCCCCCAGATCTCTCGGTTTTCTCGCTACATCTCGGGCCGCTGCGTCGTCTAGTATAGTTGAGGGCGGGCACTTCCGCGCGCCCCGGTTCCAGGAGATCTTCTCATGATGCGCTGGTCGCTCGGTTTCGTGCTGGTAGGGCTCCTGGTCTCGACGGCGATCGGGCGGGCCGACGCGCCGCCACCCGCGCCCGAGCTGCCCGCCGACGTGGACCTGGTACCGCGCGACGTGTTCATGATCTTCGCCATGCGGCCCGCGGATCTGGCCAGCAACGTCATCGACGCCAAGCTGCTCAAGCAGCTCGACAAGCTCTTTCAAAGCCCGGTTCAGCAAAACAAGAAGGAACTGCCCCTCGAGCCCGGCGACATCGAGCGGGTCATTGCTGCCATCGACCAGTTCAATCCACTCAACGCGAACAACCAGCAGCCCGGGGCGGCGGTCGTGGTTCTGGCGAAGAAGGCTCTCGATCCGAAGAAGATACTCGACGGCATCTTGCCCGACGCCAAGAAAGACAAGATCGGCGACAAGAACTACTTCCTGGCGGGCAACAACGCCCTCTTCTTTCATGGCGAGCGCATCTTTTGCTTCGGCGATCAGAAGACCATTACCCGCTGGCTGAAGCTCTCCGAGGCCGGGCGGCGCACCGGCGCCTTGAGCGGCGCCCTGAAGCTGGCAGTCGATCAGGACCTGGTCATGGCCATGAATCCGCAGTCGCTGGCCCAGCTGCTGCCGCTGGTCGGCGGGCAGGTGCCCCCCGAGTTTCAGCCCCTCATGCATCTCGTGAAGTGCAAGACCTCGGTGCTGTCGGTGTCGGTGCGCGACGAGCTGGAGATCGACCTGATCGTCACGCTGGGCGACCAGGCCACGCGCGACGCGGCCGCCAAGGATGGCCGCGCCGGGCTGAACAAGCTGGCCGAGCTGATTGGCCCGCTGCAGAAGACGCTGCCCGACGAGGGCCTGCCGAAGACGGCGAAGTTGCTCGAGGCCGCGCAGGCGGCCCTCAAGAAGGCGCCCGTCCGCCAGGAAGGCCTGCGCGTGCACATCCCTGTCTACGTGCAGGCCGACAAGAAGACGATCCAGGCCGCCGTCGAGGAACTGATCCGCAAGATCCCGGGCGCCGGCTTCGACGCTGTCCCGGCCGATCCGCAGCAAAAAAACTGAAGCTGCGGCTGTCTCTTCTGGAAAGCAGCCCGAGTCTGAGCATTCGCCATCTTCCTGGAGTTCGTCATGATTCGAGCCATCAGTGTGTGCGGGCTGTTGCTGGCCTGTAGCTTGCCCCTTGTTGCGGCGCCCAGCGAAGACCAGATCTGGCAAGACCTGATGCAAGACGACGAGGCCGGTGCGAAGCTGGCCTATCGGCATGTTCGCAGCTTGCAGAAGACGCCGGGCTACACCGTCGATTTCCTGAAAGCCAGGCTGAAGCCGAAGCCGATCGCCGTGCCCGAAGGGACGGCGAAGTTGATCCGCGATCTCGACAGCGACAACTTCGATGTGCGCGAGGCGGCCTACAAGGAGTTGCTGCAACAAGGGCTGGCGGCACGGCCCGCACTTGTTCAAGAGCTGGCGCGGAAGCCCTCGCTGGAAGTGACCAATCGCATCAATCAACTTCTGAGCAAGCTGGAAGTGCCCGTGTCGCGCGAAGTGGTCCGCGTGCTCCGCTGTGCGGAGATTCTCGACGCGGTCGGCACGCCCGAAGCGCGCGCCCTCTTGAAAGAGCTGGCGGGCGGCGTGCCCGGCGTGCCGCTCAGCACCCAGGACCAGAAGCACATCCTCGAACTCGCCGAGAAGAAATAGGTGCCCAAGTTCGCCCGCGGATTGACGCGAACTGCGTGCGCGGATGTGCGCAACGTCGGCAAACGTGATTGACTGCCGCGACAGCTCCGCGAAAATCCGCGCACGCAGTCCGCGTTCAGCCGCGGGCGCTTTTAGATAGCTACCTTGATGGCGGCGTCGCCGCGCTGCGTGCATCCGCGCAAACAAATCCGCGTTCATTCGTGGGCGCATCTTGATACACCGGTTCATTCAATCCGCAAGGGGGCCGGGAAGAGGCGGTCGAGGATGCGTTGCAGCCTGGTCTTTGCCTCGAGATCGCTGGCCGCTTGCCGGGCGGCGACCAGCTCCTTCTTGGCGGCCGCGCCGTAGGCCGACAGTTTCTGCGTGGCGGCCTCGCGGGTCGCAAAGTCTTCCGAGGCCAGCTGGCCGATCAACGTCTCCACATCCTTCTGCTGGGCTGCGGTCAACTTCGACGCGGGCGGCTCCTTCGGCGCGAACTCCTGCACGACCAGGTAGCTGGTCGCGTCTTGTTTGAGATCGGCAAGGACGGCGGAGGAATAGATCAGCCGATCGCCGGCGGGGGATGCGGTCAACGTCGAGAGCAAGGCCAGCCCCTTGTAGTAACGTTCGAGGGGGACGCGTTGCCAGGTGCGGCCGCCGTCTTCCGAGAGGACCATGCGGCTTTCGACTTCGCCCGAAGTCCAGCGGCCCAGCGTGGCGATGAACGTGAAGGCGACGCGCTCGCCCGCCACCGCCATGCTGGCGAAGACGGCGGGGTCGTCCATCTTGGGCTGCTCGGCAAAGTTCGTGCCCTTGCTCCAGGTCTTGCGATCGGCGGAGCGAGTCAGGTAATAGCGGCCCTTGGTGCGGTCTTTTTCGGGGTCGACGGCCAGGTAGGCGAGGGCAATTTCCTTGCCGATGCGGGCAGCCGACAGGGGCATGCGTCTGGTCTTCGGCCCTTCGTCGTCGGCGAGCTGAACCGGGTTGTTGATCCAGTTCTTGCCGTCATCGCTGGTGTGCAGGAAAGTCACGCTGCCGTCGCGCTCGAAGAGGAATCGGCCAAAGCCATCCGCCGCCCACTGCAACACGGGCAGCCGGCTATTGTCCTCGTGCATGGTGGTGTCGCTCACCTTGAGGGGCTGCTCCCAGGTCTTGCCCTGGTCGCGGCTGCGGACCAGGAACACCTGGTTCTTGCCGATCTGCCCTTTTTCTTCGACGAGAATGAAGACTTGAATGGTGTTGTCCCAGACAGATGCGCCGGAGATGGTGGCCCGGCCGTTGGTGGGCGCGGGGTAGATCTCGCGTGATTCGATCCTGGCATTGCCGAGCGGCACGGCCGTGAAGTGGAGGGCACAGTTGTAGCTGCCCCGGTTGTCTTCGCCGACCGAGCTGAACACGCCCACGAAATCGCCCACGGCAACCGGCAGGCTGGCGATGCGCGTATGCTCGAGGGTGCGGAACTTGTTCCAGATGCCGTCCTTGCCCTCGGTCCAGAGCTCGCAGATCGGGTCGTCTGCCTTGGCGCCTTTGACGACGGCCAGCACGGGGCGGCCCGCGCACCAGCAGAAACCGACCGGCGCCATGGCCGAGAAGGGGCGCGCTCCCGGCGGCGGCACCATTGTTTCCAGCACCAGGGGCGACTGGAACTGCCAGCGCGGCGCGGGGGCGAGATCGGACCGCGTGAACGGGACTTCTTTCTCCCTGGGAGGTTCGCGCAGCAGGCCGGCGGCCAGGAGTCCGGCGCCGGCGATCAACAGCCCGCCCACCACGGCGGTCATCAGCAAGATGCGTCCAGGTTTGGTTGACATGGCTTGCAGTGCTCCTTCCGCGAGCCGCGCCGGGCTCGCCGATCGTTCAGGTGTAAGGTTGCCCTCCGCGAAGGCGCGGGCGGCCGCGATGGTCGCTTGCGCCATGTCCGCGGGCGGACTCGCAGTCGTCCGCTCGAACTGGGCTGCGAAGAGTGCCGCCGACCAGGCGGCGCCGCGCCGCACCAGCTTTTGCTTGAGCAGCTCGCGGGCCCTGGTCAGCCGCCGCGACATCGAGCCGGCGGGCCAGCCCAGCTCGTGGGCAGCTTCCTCGTTCGATTTCCCTTGCAAGTAACAGAGCACCAGCGGCGCTCGATACTTTTCGGGCAGCCGACTCAGCTCCTCATCGAGCACGTCTTTCAGCTCCGCGCTGTCCGACGTGGGAGACGAGACTGCGGCGGGCGGGGCCGCTGCCTGCTCGTGCCCGTGCCGACGCCGGTCGCGAATCCGCAGATCGACCGACACGTTGTGGGCCACGGTGTGAAGCCAGCTGGCCAGCGATCGTCGGCCGTCCAGCGTGCTCGCCTTGCGGGCCAGCACCAGGAAGGTGGCTTGCCACGCATCCTCGGCATCCGGGCCGTCGCCGAGCACACGCCGGCACGCGGCCCACACCATCGGCCCATGCCTTTGCAAGAGAGCCGTGAAGGCGGCGTCACTGCGCTGGGCGGCAAACTGCTCCAGGAGTTGCTCGTCCACGACGTCGCGCGCAGCGCCGCCCCCCAGCCTGAGCAGGAAGCTTCGCAACGTGCTAACCGGGGACGGTTTCCCCATCGGGCAGCCCTCGTTCATTCAGCAAGTACACGTCGCCCACGTGTCGACAAATGCATTTTTTTGAAAGTCGCGACGAAATTCCTCTGGAAGTCTGCGGGCCGCTTGCACAATTCTGTTGCACACCAGATCGG
>JBFWSD010000177.1:0-8922 GCA_050248575.1 Gemmataceae bacterium | reverse complement strand
GCGCCAGCGGGTATTCGAGCAGCGACGTGAAGCTGAGCGGGGCCACGAAGGTATTGAACAGCCCGCCGAGCACGCCGCCCGCTGCCATCCACAGGTAAAAGACGGTAAGCTGCCCGGAGGCTGGCCGCAGCCGGGCCAGCTCGCCATGACATGCCATGGCAATCACAAAAAACTTCAGTAGATGCAACGCGAACACCAGCACGATCGGTGCGTGCAGCGTGAACACGAAGGGCTGCACCAGCACCACCATCGGAAACAGGAAAAGGATCGTATCGTGGCTGATCCACGCTTGCCGCGCGAAGACCAGGATGAACGACAAGAGATAAAGGGCCAGCGGCAGCACCCACAGCAGCGGAACAGCCGCGATATCGGTCGAGAGGTAGGTCGTCACGCCATAAAGCAGGCTGGACGGAACAAACGCCAGAGCCAGCCAGCGCAAACGCAGCTTCGGATCGTTGTTGAGTGGAGTCGGATCCTCGGGTGGTACCTCTTCGGTCTCTGTAGCAGCCGTTTCGTTCCTGCGCGCGGAGAAGGCGCAGGCGGCTGCCAGCACAAAAAATAGTCCGAAGGCGGCAGCCCAGCAAATTCCCTGCCCCCACAGCGCGAGTGTCGGCTCGAGCAAGATCGGATAGCTCAAAAGGGCCAGCATGCTTCCCAGGTTGCTGGCCGAGTAGAGGAAGTAAGGATCGGCGGCGCCGGGCAGCCCGGTGCGCGCATACCACTTCTGCAAGAGGGGCGACGTCGTCGACAAGGCAAAGAAAGGCAAGCCGACCGACACCGCGAGCAAGCCAAGCAGAAGCGGGATGGGACTCCCCTGCCCTGCCGGAGTCCAGTCGCGCGCATAGCCAAGGGGCAAGAGTACCAGCGGCGCCGCGGCCAGGGCGATCACCAGCAGTCCCAGGTGGCCCACGAGCTGGCGGCGCAGCGCTTGCTTCTCGGTCAAGAAATGCACGTAGGCATAGCCCGCCAGCAGCGCGGCCTGAAAGAACACCATGCAGGTGTTCCACACGGCCGGCGTGCCCCCAAAGCGCGGCAACAGCATCCGCGCGATCATGGGCTGCACCGCGAACAGCAAGCCTGCGCTCAGAAAGATCGTCACCGCGAAGAGAGATGGCATGGCGTTACTTTATTAAAAACCGCGCCCGGGCTGGATGGCTCCGGGCCAGCCATTTCTTGTCCCACCACGCTGGATGGGCAGCTATACTCCGTGAAGAGACAACGATGAGGATACGTCCCATGCAAGCCCAGGAAACCACCAGCGTCGACGCGATCTGCCCGTGCTGTTCCGCGCATTTTGCCGCCCACTTGCCCGCGGTACTCGACCCGAAGCTCCGCAATCTCTTCGATGGCGAGGTTACTTGCCCCTGTTGCAGCTGGTCCTTTGCCCTTGCCCCTGATGGCACGGTCGATGACGACGGCGACGTGGAACCGGAGGGTGAGCTCGAAGTCGATGCCGAGGGCAACCTGGTCGACGCGCTTGACTCGGAGCCCTTCCCACCCTGGCATGGCATCGCCAGCCTCTCGCGCCAGCTCGCCGGGCTGCGCACGTGGAGCGAGTTCCGCAACGACGACGCCCCCGGCGACCACGACGAATACGAAGAAGAATCTGCCCTGGACATGCGGCTGGTGCGGGCCGAGTGCCCCAACTGCGGGCACCTCTTCAAGCAGATCTGGCTCGGCGAGACGCACTGCCCGGATTGCGATTGGGTCTTCCGCATCGACGTGGAAATGGACTATAACGCGACGGAGCCGGGCCGACCCAGTCCTGCGGAGACGCGCTCGCTGCGTGAAGGGGCGTTCTTGCCTCCCATCGTCGTCTCCGCCACGGGCCATGGCCGCGTGCAGACGATCCAGCAAGGCGTCGAGCGCGCCACTGCCGGGCAGCGCGTACTGGTGCGGCCCGGGCTCTACAACGAATCGGTGTTCATCGAGAAGCGAGTCGACCTGCGCGGCGACGGCCCGCGCGAAGAGATCGTGCTCACGGGCAACGGCGCTCGTTGCCTCACCGTGGCTCATCCCGAAGCGCGCGTCAGCGGGCTGACCTGCCGCGGCGCCATCGGTGCGGAAGCTGCCCTGCTCTTGCACTCGGGCATCGTCGAAGATTGCGACCTGACGGGCAAGGCCGCGGCCTGCGTGCGCATCACGGGCGGTCGACTCACACGCTGCCTCATCCACGACAGCAAGGGGGCCGGAGTCGAGGCCACGGGCGGCATCATCGAGGACTGCGCTATCGGCAAGCATGTCGGCCCGGGTGTGCTGGCCAATGACGGCACGCCTGTCATACGCTATTGCTCCATTCACAACGGCCGCGCTCAGGGCATCCTGCTCACCGATCAGGTGATGGCCACTATTGGGGCCTGTGACATCACCCACAATGCGGGACCCGGCGTCGAAATGAGGGGCAAACGAGCCCGCCTCTGGAAAACGCGCATCCAGCGCGGCCGCAGCCACGGTGTGTTGCTCGCCGGGCCAGGCACCGTCTTCCTGGAACGTTGCGACATCGTTGCCAGTGCCCTGAATGGCGTGGAAGCAACCGCGGGCCACCTCACCGCCTGGAAGTGCCGCATTCATCACGGCAAGCAAGCCGGACTGCGGCTCGCTAGCCCGGGCAGACATCGCATGACGGGCTGCCTCATCTATCGCAATCGAATCGGCATCGAGCTTGTCGACGGCGCCATTGTCCTCCAGAGACACAACCGCATCTTGCACAATCAGCATTGACCCGAAAGCGAAGATACTTCGCTCACGCGGGCTTTTCGTCGCCAACCCTGTAACATGGGGCCACGTGCCGACACTCGCTTTCGACGACCTTTCCATCCCAGGAGATCATGATGTTCCGAACGCTGCTCTTCGCGCTGGCGGGTGTGCTGGTTGCTGCTCCCCTGCAGGCCGCGCCCACGCTCAATGTCCTGTTCATCAACGTCGACGACATGAACTGCGATTCGGTCGGCGCCTTCGGCTGCAAGGTGCCCGATATCACGCCGCATATCGACAAGCTGGCCAGCCAGGGCATCCGCTTCGAGCATGCCCACGTGACCATTGCGATTTGCCAGCCCACCCGGGCCGTCTGGATGACGGGCCGCTACCCGCATCGCAACGGCGCACTCGGCTTCAACCCGATCCGGCCCGAGGTGCCCACGCTGCTGGAAGGCATGAAAGACGCGGGCTACTACACCGGTATCTTCGCCAAGGTGCCCCATGTGGTCCCGACACGCCGCAAGGCCTGGGACGTGATCGTGGATGCCAACGAACTGAAGACGGGCCGGGATCCGAAACTCTACTACCAAGCCAGCAAGGACTTCTTCCAGAAGGCCAAGGGGGCCAGCAAGCCTTTCTTCCTGATGGCCAACTCGCAGGATCCGCATCGCCCCTTCGCGGGCAGCGCCCAGGAGGGCAAAGGCAAGAACTTCCCGGCCCCGAGCCGCACCTACAAGCCCGACGAGGTGGTGGTGCCGGGCTTCCTGCCCGATCTGCCCGACGTCCGCAAGGAGATCGCCCAGTACTTCACGTCGGTGCATCGGGCTGACGAGATCGTGGGCAGCATCCTCCGCGCTCTCGACGAGGCCGGCCTGGCCGACAACACGCTCGTCGTGTTCATGTCGGATCATGGCATGCCGTTGCCGTTCGCCAAGACGAACTGCTGGCGGCACTCGACGCGCACGCCCTGGATCGTGCGCTGGCCCGGCGTGGTCAAGCCGGGCCGCCACGACACCAAACACCTGATCGCCGGCATCGACCTGTGCCCCACCATCCTGGAAGCCACAGGCGCGCCCGCGCTCAAGGGGATGGACGGCCGCTCGCTCCTGCCCATCCTCAAGGGGCAAGATCAATCCGAGCGCGACCACGTCTTCACCCACATCAACACCACCGCGGGCAAAAGTGCGTTCCCGATGCGCAGCATCCAGACCAGGAAGTACGGCTACATCTTCAACGCCTGGGCCGACGGCAAGACCGTCTTCCGCAACGAATCGCAGAGCGGCCTGACCATGAACGCCATGAAGCAGGCCGCTCAGAAGGATGAAGCGATCGCTGCCCGGGTCAAGCATTTCCTCTATCGGAGCACGGAAGAACTCTATGACTACGAGAAAGACCCCGACGCCTTGCACAACCTGATTGACGACCCGGCGTATCGCAAGGAACGCGACCGCCTGCGTGCGCTCATGCTGGAGGAAATGAAAAAGACCGAAGATCCGCAACTCGCGGCGTTCCAGAAAGTGCTCGCGCGGGAGTGAAGAGTGCTAGCGTCACTCAGCCCTGCCGCTTCACCATGGCCTCCACCCACACGGGCACATAGGGCGGCGTGCAGCCCTTCGACACGGGCCAGTCGCGATACAGGCCGATCTTCGCGCCGATGGCGACGGCCCGCTTGCGCAGCTTGGGGGCATGGATGCCAATGGCGGCCAGCGTGTTGTTCATCGTCCACTGCACTTCCGGCTTGGCCTTGGGCAGTTCTTTTTCGATGCGATCGAGCAGTGCGGGCAGATCAAGGCCGCCAATGCCTTTGTTCACGCAGCTGGCAGTGAGGTTCCAGCCCGCGCGGGCGGCCCAGCGATCCTTCGCTTTCATCCACTTCTCACGCAGTCCATCCTTGTCGGGATGCTGGGCGACCACATAAGCGTTCAGCCAGTCTGCCACCTGCGCACAGGTGGTGGAGCGGGTCAACTGGTCGACTTCATTTGCGGAGAGGGAACCGGGCGTGAGAATAAGCGTGGCCAGCAGCTGCGCTTCGACGTTGCCGGTGTCCCAGAGTTTGAGCGCCAGTGCGTGATCGGTCTTGATCTTCTTGGCGATGGTGCGGATGTCGCCAAGCTTTACGCCAAACTGGTTATCGGGCGCGCCGGCCTTCGTGTTGTGAGCACGCCGGGCATCGTCACCGAGGGACTCGAGCTTTGCGAGGATTTCTTTGACGGTCATGGCGAAGATTATAAACGCGCACCACACACTGCGGCCACCTTGTCCGCACGAGCGTGTCCTATTCTGGCGCCAAAGCTACGGTCCATCTTCCCGTGACGTCTTGACACCATCACGCCTGCAACTTAGCTTGGAGATGGGTTCAATACCCGCCCGCCACGATCGCTATCGGGGGGTAGCGACAGGCCACACACACCCGCCTCCCTTTGCAAGGGGAACCTGCCATGCTGACCATTCTGGGCAATTCAAGCCGGTATTGTGACGGTGTTTCGCGCCGCAACTTCATGAAGATTGGTGCCCTTGGCGTGGGCGCCTCGAGCTTTGGGCTGGCCGACCTGTTCCGGGCCGAAGCCCGCGCGGGCTCGTCCTCGAATCGCAAGGCCGTCATCAATGTCTTCCTGGGTGGCGGGCCGCCCCATCAAGACATGTGGGAGATCAAGACCGAAGCCCCTGCCGAGATCCGCGGCGAGTTCAAGCCAATTGCCACGCGCGTGCCCGGCCTCCAGATCGGCGAGGTCTTCACGAAGCTGGCCAACATCATGGACCGCTGCGCCGTGCTGCGGGCCGTGATCGGCGCCTCGGGCGGCCACGACGCCTTTCAATGCACCACGGGCTGGAAGAAACAAGACCTGATCAACCTCGGCGGACGGCCCTCGCTTGGCTCGGCCCTCTCGAAGATCCTTGGCCCGGCCGATCCGTCGGTGCCCCCCTTCGTCGGCCTGGCCGAGACCACCAAGCACGCCCCCTGGTCCGACCCCGGACAGACTGGTTTCGTCGGCTCGGCGCACTCGGCCTTCAAGCCGGATGAGCGCGGGCTGGCCAGCATGAAACTGAAAGACATCAGCCTGGCCCAGCTGAGCGATCGCAAGTCGTTGCTCAGGAGCTTCGATGGCCTGAAGCGCGAGTTCGACGCGAATGGCTCGGTGACCGGGATGGATGCGGCCACGGCCCGGGCTCTCGACGTCCTCACCTCAAGCAAGCTGCTCGAGGCGCTCGACGTCTCGAAGGAGCCCGCCTCAATGCGTGCCCGCTACGGCGACGGCAAGCCCTACAACTTCCAGTACGACGGCGCCCCCACTTGCAACGATCAGTTGCTGATGGCCCGCCGCCTGGTGGAAGCGGGCGTTCGCTGCGTGACTCTCTCCTATGGCCGCTGGGACAGCCACGGCAAGAACTTCGACCTGGTCCGCGACCACGGCGGCAAGCTCGATCAAGGGCTGAGTGCCCTGATCGAAGACCTGGAAGACCGCGGCATGCTCGATGACGTGACCGTAATCGCCTGGGGCGAGTTCGGCCGCACGCCGCGCATCAACAAAGGTGCGGGCCGCGATCACTGGCCGCAAGTCAGCTGCGCCTTCCTCGCCGGCGGCGGCATGAAGACCGGCCAGGCCATCGGCAGCACCAATCGCCTTGGCGAATACGCGGTGGGCCGCCCGGTCCACTTCCAGGAAGTGTTTGCCACCCTGTATCACAACCTCGGCCTCAACCCCGAGACCACCACCATCACCGACCCCACCGGCCGGCCCCAGTATCTGGTCGAACGGTCCGTGATCGGCGAACTGGTGTGACGAACGCGCGATCCCGATGAATTGCAGGGGCAACCTGAGAAGGTTGCCCCTTTTGTTTCAAGTGCCGCTTCCATCAGTCAGGAACTCATCGATCGCATACGAAACCGGGCACGGAAACGCAGCGCGTACGGATAATGGAGGGTCGCCACGTGTGTTTCCTTAAACGAGACGTGTCGCGCGCCGAACCGAGACTCGGCAACAAACTTCCACATTTCTTGGCCGAGGTCGTCTGGTATTGGAATAAGCTGGCAAGCAGGAGATTGACAGATGCCCATTGTTCCAGTCGCCAATGGGCTGTATCTGTGTGACTTCCACGTTGGCTACGCCGATGGCAAGGTCGATCTTTATGGCTTGTGCGATTCCATCCGCGCGCCAAACGGCTTTCCGTTTGTTGCCGCGCCATTCTGCGTATTCGCGCAGTTGAACAATGGTCTCGGTGAGGTGCCATTCTTCCTTGACGTTCGCTTCACTGGAACCGGTGAGTTGATCCGTTCAACCGAGACCCGCCAGTTGTCTTTCCTGACCGCGCGACTCTGGTGCAAATGGCCTACACCATCGAAGGCTGTCGCTTCGAATGCGCGGGCTTGTATCTGGTGGAGCTTTTCTGCGAGAATACCTGGGTGTGTGACACTCAGGTCCGGTTGCTCTGAGAAACGAGGGCGCGGAGATGGCCGAGCGCAATAAATACCATTCATCAGAAACCTGCGCCAAGAACGTCATCCTCCAGGAGTTCACTGTTCGGGCCATCTGCCCTTCAGAAGAGCCGCCTGGCCGAGAACGGCGCGGCCGCCCGGCCTCGAGTGGGCCCCATCAAGCCAATCGTGAAAACGAAACCGCGGCCTCCGACCCTGAAGATTAACTCCACTGATGCCGCCCATTCTCTTAATGGACGGCACGAAGAAGTCGTGGAGCGCGTGCGAATTCGAATGAAGACCTGACTTTGCTGCAACTGTCTGCGCCAGAAAAACATTCTCAGAAAGGGTTGCATCCCCGCCGGTCGTTCGCTAGGGTGGGGTGAATTTGGCCCCACCCCCTCGGGGACTGTGACGCGAGATCTTTCGCACTCCTATTGCAAGCCCCCCTGTCGGCTCTTCCAGTGTCCCCGTAGCTGATGCTGGACCGACGCCGCGAATTTCGCCCTTCGTTGCCAAGCGTCGGCTTGCCGATTCCAGCCTATTCACTCCTGACAGGAGGTTGATCATGCGCTTGACCTGTCGCGATGAGAACGACATTTCGATCAAGGGCCGCGGGCTGGTGCTGGCCTGCTGGTGTTTGCCCGCTGTGATTGTTGGCCTGGCGACACTGGCAGCGCGGGCCCAGTATCCCACGCCGCGGCTTTATACTCTCGAGCCCCCGGGCGGAAAGCTGGGTTCCACCGTTGAGGTGATCATCGGCGGTGCGGACCTCGATGACGCCACGGCCCTCGAGTTCTATCATCCCGGCCTCAAGGCCGAGCGCATCCCCGATCCGCCGCCTCCCAAGCCCGATCCCAAGGACAAGAAGCCGAAGCCGCCCCCCACTCCGCCCACCAAGTTCAAGGTCACCATCGCGGGCAACGTCGCACCGGGCATCTACGACGCCCGCGTCATTGGCAAGTGGGGCGTCAGCAACCCGCGCGCCTTCGTGGTCGGCGATCTCGCCGAGGTCATGGAAACAGAACCCAACGACGACGTCGACAAGGCCCAGAAGCTCGAGATCAACCAGGTCGTCAACGGCACCATCAACAAGAACGTGGACGTCGACTATTTCCTGTTCACGGGCAAGAAAGGGCAGCGCGTGCTGGCCCACTGCGCGGCCTCGAGCATCGATAGCCGGGCCACACCCTTCTTGCAGATCATTGCCGCCGACGGCCGCCGCCTGGCCGGCAACTGGCGCTTCGATGACCGCGACGCCTTCGTCGACGTCACGCTGCCCAGCGACGGCGACTACCTGATCCGCGTCAACGAGCACGCCTATCTGTTTGGCGGCAACGAGTACTTTTATCGCTTGACCCTGTCGCAGAAGCCGTGGATCGATATGGCCTATCCGCCCGTGGTGCAACCGGGCAAGGCCAATACGATCACGCTGTTTGGCCGCAACCTGCCGGGCGGCCAGCCCGATCCGGCGGCCCGCGTCGGCCGCCGCGTGCTCGACAAGGCCAGCGTGCAAGTGACGCCGCCCAACGATACGGGCAGCTTGACCTTCCAGGGGACAGAGTTGCCCTCCTCGGGCAGCCTCGACGGCTATCACTATCGCATCAAGGGGCCGGCGGGCATCTCCAATCCGGTGTTGCTTGCCTATGCCACCGCCCCCATCGTGCTCGACAACGAGGCCAACGACGAGCGGGCCAAGGCGCAAGAAATCGCCATCCCTTGCGAGTTGTGTGGCCGCGTCGAGAAACGCCGCGACGTCGACTGGTACTCCTTCGCCGCCAAGAAGGATGAAGTGCTGGTCATCGAAGGCT
>JBFWSD010000176.1:0-8924 GCA_050248575.1 Gemmataceae bacterium | reverse complement strand
TCGGCGTCGAGAAGCAGCGCCGTGTGGTCGGCAAGGACCAGGTCATCACCACGGCCCAGCTCAACTTGCTCACCGCCGAAGGGCTGCGCGGCATCCCCATGAGCCAGGTACAGCGCATCCGCTTCACCAAGGCCAGCCTCGATCAAGAGTTCCGCAAGGCGCTCGAGATCCTGGCCCTGGGGCACGACAAGCAGAAGAAGACCGTCAGCGTGAACTTCGGCGGCTCGGGGCAGCGCGACGTCAAGGTCGGCTACGTGGCCGAGAGCCCGATCTGGAAGACCAGCTATCGCCTCGCCGTCAACAAGGACGGCAAGGTGTTCCTGCAGGGCTGGGCCATCGTCGAGAATACCACCGACGAGGACTGGAACAACGTGCAGCTGGGCCTGGTGTCGAGCCGGCCGATCTCGTTCCGCATGGATCTGTACGAGCCCCTGTTTGTGCCGCGTCCGTTGGTGGAGCCAGAGTTGTTCGCGTCGTTGCGGCCCCAGGTGTACGGCGGCGACATGGACAACGGCAGCTGGGCGCGTCGTCAGCCCGCGCGAACGAACAGCGAACCGGGCAACTTCGATGCCGAGGTCGACATGGTCGCGCCGAATAGCAAGCCGGGCGCTGGTTTTGGCTTCGGCGGCGGCATCGCGGGCGGCCAGGGCGGCTTCGCTCCTCCCGCCGAGAAGATGGTCGACATCACCAAGCGGCTGGCCGACCGCAAGCTTGACTTCCACAAGGACGTGGCCACCGCAGCCGTCGCCACCGACCTGGGCGAGTACTTCGAGTATGTGATCCGCAACCCGGTGAGCCTGCCCCGGCAGAAGTCGGCCCTCCTGCCGATCATCAACGACGAGGTGAAGGCCGACAAGGTTTCCATCTACAACGAAGGAGTGCACGCCAAGTTCCCGCTCCGCGGCCTCGAATTCAAGAACACCACCCCCTTGCACCTGGCCCAGGGGCCGGTGACGGTGTTCGATAGCGGCGTCTATGGCGGCGATGCTCGCATTGCCGACTTGCAGCCCGGCGAGACGCGCCTGATCAGCTACGCCGTCGATCTCGGCGTCGAGGTCGAGCCCAAGCAGGAAGACAGCGAGAACCTGCTCAAGGTCAAGATCGTCAAAGGCATCCTGCACCAGCAGTTCGAACGCAAGGAAGCGAAGACCTACCGCGTCAAGAACCGTGCCCAGGAAGAGCGCACCGTGCTGATCGAGCATCCGTATCGCTCGGAGTTCACGCTGGTGAAGCCGGAAAAGGCGAAAGAGCGCAGCCGCGACGTGTATCGCTTCGAGGTGAAGGCGGCCCCGGGCAAGCCGGTCGACCTGGTCGTCGAGGAACGCCTGCCGCACGAGACCACCATTTCCCTCTCGAACACCAACAGCGACCAGGTCCAGTACCTGCTGCGTGCGACCCAGGTCAGCGCAGAGGTCAAGACGGCCCTGGAGAAGGCGGTCGCGCTGAAGATCAAGATCGACGATCAGCAGCGTGATCTGGCCCGCGAGCAGCAAGAGCTGCGCGAGATCGAGCAGGACCAGGTGCGCATGCGTGAGAACATGAAGGCCCTGCCCCAGACCTCCGAGGTCTTCAAGGTCTACCTCAAGAAGTTCCTCGATCAGGAAAAGCAGATCGAAGAACGCCGCGAGAAGGTCAAGAAGATGCGCGAGGAGTACGACACGCAGAAGAAGAACTACGAGAACTTCCTGGCCAACCTGAACGTGGAATAGTCGACAGACTGCTAACACAAAAAGGGCGGCAGCGTGAAACACGCTGCCGCCCTTTTCTTGTTCATGGCATCGTCATTCGAAGAAGTAGCCGGCATTGGAGAGGACCGTCAAGATGCGGGTGCGATCAAGGTCGTCGCCCGTGATCTTCAGCGTCTTGCGATTGCCGTCGCCGCTGAAGGCGATCTTGCCGTCCACATCTTCCTTGAGGAGCTTCTTGAGATTGTCCTCACACTCCGGGCAGCAGACATGCACGTTGCGCAGGACCACTTCCTTGATCTTCACCGCACCGGTGGGATCGGCCACCACAGTCGGGCCGGAAAACGCGAGTAGACTGCCATTCACGACCAGGTCGCCGCGCATGCCCGCCTGGTGCAGCGCGAGGTGCAAGGCACGCGCTTGCTCTTCGTCAGCGAGCTTGAGGTTGACCGAACGCCCCTTGGTATCGATGGCGATATCGCTGGTGCCAGGGACCTTTTCCAGTTCCTTGGTGAGCGTCAGGCCACAGCCCTCGCAGCACAAGGGCAGGTTGCGGATCTGCACCTGCGCGGCCACGGCCGGCGCGCGCGTGAATTTCTGCGTCCCGCCCACATCGTCGCGCAGCGTCAATTCATTGCCGGAGAGATCGACGCGCAGCTTTCGCGCTTGCCCGGTGTTCGATTTGACCTCGAGGGTGTCGCCGTCAAGCTTGTAGCTGCCAAACGGGCCGCTCAGTTCGCCCGCCAGCGTGGGCAGAAACTTGCCGTCCGCCGTGATGCGCACGAGTAGCTGCTTGCCGTTCAGGCTGGCATCGAGAAATGTCCAGTCGATGCCGTTGCCCGCCGCCTGGGCCGCTTGCCACTTGCCCACGATCGAATCGAGGGCCACGGAAGGACGGACCGGCGTCGGCACAGGCTCCACGGGGTCTTCGATGACGGCCTCGGGCTTGCCCTTGCCGCAGCCCGCCAGCAAGAGAAGTCCGGCGAACATCAGCATTCGTTGGCGAGTCATCGCGTCTCCTTTCGATCAGTACCTGGCGATATTCCCTTCAACACGCCAGTGGCAGCCGCGTTGGCGGGCCGATCCGCGACCTGGCGGGCAGTAGAATTGAACTTCTGCTGGCATGCTACCGCAGATGCGCGTGCGATACCAGCCCGTCACTTGACGCGGAAGAGCACTTCTTCGCGCTGGAATTGCCGGCCCGCCCAGTAAAGGGCAATCCAGCTATAGAAAGCAACCGACAAGAGCACCGGGCCAAAGTAGAGCCACGGATAGTTGCCCGGCGAGGCCGTCATCACTTGCTGCATCAACAGTGTGACCCCCGTCACTGGCACCAGCGCGGTGAGCGCGTTCAACGTCACGTCGGGAATCGCGGACAGGAAGACCAGCGGCAAGGTGATCAGGAACAGGGGCATCAGGTAGTATTGCCCCTCCTTGGTGCTGCGGGCATACACGCCGATGGCCAGGCACACGGCACTGAAGAAGGCGGCCAGAGGCACCACGGCCAGTACGCTCCAGGTGAACGAGCCAATGCTGGGCACGGGCTGTGGCAACGGCCTGGTGATCATCCACAGCGTGATGCTCATGCCCAGGAGATTCCACACCGAGGTCGCGATGCTGATGACCCAGATGGTGAGGAACTTGCCGCAGGCGATATCGAGTCGGCCCGCCGGGCTGATGAGCAACGTCTCCATGGTGCCTCGTTCTTTTTCGCCGGCACAGACGTCGACCGCGGGGTACATCGCCCCGGCCATGGCCCACATGACGATCATGAACGGGAACATGCGGATGAGCGTGTCTTCCAGCGTTTGACTGGTCTGATCCAGCCCGTCGGGACGGCCGCGCTGAGTGATGTAAACAGGATCGTCGAAGTCGTCGGGCAGCCCCTGACGGCGCAGGCGAACGGTTTTGACCACAGATTCCCAGTGCTCGAGGACGTCATGGAAGCGGCGCTGGGCACGCTGGGCACGCTCGTCGTTGCGCGAAGCTTCTTCGATGGCGACAGCCTGCCCCTTCCGCAAGCGTTCTTGCAAGTCCGCGGGGACACGTACGACAAGGTCGAGCTCGCGCGCTGCGAGAAGAGGATCTGCCTCTGCCTCGTCGAGCGCACGGATGGAGAGCAACCTGGCCTGCCGATCCCGTTCGAAATAGGCGAGGGGCACAGCCCAGTTCGCCCCCTGCCTCACGAACAAGGGGGGCTCATCTACGACCTGCTGCAAGGCACGCCATTGTGCGGGCACGCTGACCAGGGCCGCCAGCCCGTTGCTTCCAGGCACCGGAGTGACGACGGACAGACACGAGACTGCCGGCAAGGGAGTCTGGCCCGCGCTGAGCGGCCCGGCCTGGGGAAAACACTCAATGCCTACCACTCCGATCATGCTGGCTTGTTCTTCGAGACTGAGCGCCAGCTGCATGACGGCGAAGCCCAGGAGCGGATACAGCAAGATGGGTAACGCCAGCACCATGAACATGGTCCGGCGATCGCGCAGCTGGTCGAGCAGCTCGCGACGCATGACGAGGAAGGCAACCTGCCAGTCGGGTTTCCAGCCCACGTGCGCTTCCTATTCCTCGCTCCGAGCCTTCCCGAAAAGGAATTCTCTAATCTCTCGATCAACGAGTTCATTCTCGGGCGCCAGGGCACAGTGTCTGAATGGCGTCTTCAAACCGATCGAGCCAGCGGGCAACAGTCAGCGGCGCGTGGCGAGCTGCCCTGCCGTAGGCATCGAGAAGGCCGGCGCGTGCTCACTTGCTCATCACGACGCGGAATTTCATGAGTCACGGGCGATGCCAAGCTCCGAACGGACATCGGCGAAGGTTTCCTTGACAGACTGGACTTGGCCGGCTTCCCAGTCAGCAAGCCCTTCACGGATGCCGGCCAAGGTCTCTTCGCGCTCACGAGTGTGCACGACTTGCTCGGTCGCGTAGCGCCCTGACTTCATTTCCTGGGCTACAAGTCGAGCCAAACATTCGGGCATGCTGAGTGCCATTGCTCACCTCCAATTATTGATCATATTCCACCTCTGTTGAGGTCGCCAACCTGGAATTGTAGCGCGCAAACCAGTTTGCCCAGTTTCGCGCCGACGCCTCAACTTTCACCCAGGCAACAACTTCTCTTCACGAAAAGCCAACCTGCCTCCCGTATTCTACCCCCAACGATTAGTCCGTCCCGGGGTTGAAGGAATCGACCAGCTCAGGAGGAACCATGGTAACACTCATCGTCAGCGACATTCACCTGGGCTCGAAGCACAGCCATTCGGTGCTGGTGTCAGCCCTCCTCGAAATGTCGTTCGACCGCTTGATCCTGAACGGGGACACGATCAACAGTCTGAATTTCAAGAAGTTCAAGCCAATTCACTGGTCCGTGCTCGGGCAGCTTCGCGACATCGCACGCAAGCGCGAGCTGGTCCTGATCCGCGGCAATCACGACGTGCCCTACCGGCTCGAAGGGCATACCTTTGGCCCGCAGGACTTGCTGGCCGAGCTGATTGGCGTCGAACAGCAAGAAGAAGTGGCCCTGGAAATCAAGGGCAAGTCGTACCTGGTCATGCACGGCGACCGTTTCGATCCGACCTTGAACTGGCCGATCGTGACGGACATTGCCGCCTGGTGCTACCGGGCCACGACGGCCCTCCACAAGAAATCCGCGAAGTGGCTGCGCGACCGCAGCAAGAATTTCGGCGGCGTGGTGCCGCTGGTCAAGCGAGGGGCCGTCGAGTATGCCCGCGAACGCGGCCATCACGGCGTCATCGTTGGCCACACCCACTTTGCCGACGACGAGATCATTGACAGCATCCATTACATCAACGGCGGCAGCTTCATGGACGAACCTTGCTCGTTCGTCCTCGTCGACGACCAGGGCGCCAGGCTCACGCACTGGAACGAAAACTTGCAGCTGGCCGCTGCCTCGACACCCCTCGTGGGCCGGTCATGACGCCGGCCTCCCCTCTGGGATGGGTCCCATACCCGCGGGGGCTCATCCCATCTCTTACACCTCCGAGTGATCGAGCCCACGGAACGTCGCCCCCGTGGGCTCGAAGGTTGTCCGAGCTCTAACGCTGGAACAAGTGGATTGCATCGCCACGGACTACGGGCCGCTGACTAACTGAATCCACTTTCCCCCCTGCTGGCTCGATGCCACGCACGCTTCAATGAAGTTGACCATGCGGGCACCCGATTCTACATCGGGAAACGTCTTCGACTCTTCCGGGGCAGGAATTCCATAACGCCGTTCCACGATCGCATCGGCGATGTCGCGATAGGTGATGGCGAAGGCCTCGTGCAGACCTTCGGGGTGGCCCGCGGGCAAATGGTTCGCCTGCTGGGCAAGGGGCAGCCACGTACCGCGGCCCCGGCTCAAGACTTGATGGGGCCCGTCCAGCGGGCTGAAATTCAGCTCGTTGGGCCAACGTAGCTGCCAGGTAAGGCTGCCCTTCTCGCCGAAGACGCGAACCTTGAGGTCGTTTTCCGTGCCCGGCGCGCACTGGCTGGCCCAGAGCATCCCTTTCGCCCCCCCTTTGTAGCGCAGCAGTACATGAGCGTTGTCGTCGAGCTGCCGCCCGGGCACGAAGGTCGACAGGTCGGCGCACACTTCCGCCAGTTCCAATCCGGTGATGTAGCGGGCCGTATGAATGCCGTGCGTGCCAATATCGGCCAGTGAACCGGCCGGCCCGGACTTCTTGGGATCGGTGCGCCAGGTGGCTTGCTTGGCGCCGGTATCCTCCAGCTTGGTGGCCAGCCACTCCTGCGGATACTCGGCCTGCACAATACGGATCTTGCCGAGCACGCCCGCCTGCACCATGGCCCGGGCTTGCCGCACGGTGGCAAAGGCCGTGTATTCGTGTGTGAGGCCGAAGACCAGCCCGGTCTGCTTGACCAGCTTGACCAGGGCCACCGCATCGGCCAGCGTGGTGGTCAGCGGCTTGTCGCAGATAACGTCGATGCCGGCCTCGAGAAACGCCTTGCAGATGGCAAAGTGCGTGTGATTCGGCGTGGCCACAATGACCGCCTCGATGCCGTCGGCACGCTTCGCCTCTTTCTCGGCCATCTCCTGAAAGCTGGTGTAGGCGCGGTCGTCGGGGATGCGAAAAGCCGGCGCCGACTCCTTGGCCCGCTGGGGATCGGAAGACAGCGCTCCGGCAACAAGCTGATAGCGATCATCGAGCCTGGCGCCAGTTAGATGCACGGCGCCGATGAACGCCCCCTTGCCGCCACCGACGATGCCCAGACGAAGACGAGGGACGACCTGATTGTTAGCGGCGGCGGTGACCATGAAAACCTCCTGAGGTGGGCGGCTACAGTCAGGAGGCTGTTATATCGGCTTGCGGGCAACAAGATGATAGTCGCCTGTGTGGAAGCTGGCAGGCAAGGACAGGCCGGGCAACGGTTGCGGAAGCGCCGTCGTGATGCCAGTGTTCGGCAGCACAGCTTCTGTGCACTCCACGTTCGATTCTGCAGAGCTTTCCGGCGCGGGAGGCCGAGGTGTGCCGAGGTAGCGGCCCGCCAGCCCACTCAGCGAGCCGGCAAGCAGGAAACCGAGTGAGCCACCGAACACGAAGGGGATTGAATGGGCATCGATGTGCGAGCCTTGAATGAAGTAGGCGTTCAGGCCGAGCGGAACGGCAAAGGCGAGAAACGGCCCGGCCCGGCGCAGCCACACGCTGAGAGGGGCCGCAATGCTGCCTAGCAAGATGCAGTAGATGCACAGCACGTAAGCCGCAAGCCCTTGCAGGTCGCGCGGCTGCCAGCCCGTCCAGAAGGCGATGCCGACTCCCAGCAGCCCGGCCAGCAAGCCCAGGACGGCGCCCGCAACCAGGGCCAGCAACGTTCGCAGGATTCTTTGGATTGTGCTCATGAGAATAGAGGCACGATCGCGGCGGCAATGTCACGCCATGACCTCCTCGCACTTGCCGCCACCAACCAGGCACTTCTCCTGATACCGTGCGGGGCGGAGAATAGGATAAGAGTGAGTTCGGCCCGGTCCTGTGAAAGAGGTCACTTGATGATGCGCAAGCTCGAGAAACGCGGCGACCAGATCCTGTCGCGCGCGCAGTTTGCCGTGCGATTGCTGAAATACGCCTCGATCGCCGCGCTCTTGAACCTGGGGCTACTGATCGCGGGCACGTTGGGCATTCACTACACCGAAGGACTTGACTGGCTCGATGCCGCACTAGACACGGCCATGCTGATCACGGGCAACGGCCCGCCCCGCGAAGCCCACACGGCCGCGGGCAAGATCTTCCAGATCCTCTTCGGCATCTTTGGCGTGATCGGCTTCGTGCTGGTCCTGTCGCTGATCCTCATCCCCATCTTCCATCGCATCATGCACCGCTTCCATATCGTGCCTGACGACGAAGACGAGGATGGCACGGGAGCGACAGTATGACCACGGCGCGCCAGGAGGATTGTGAACAATGTGCCGGGGCCGCACTCCTCGATGGACCCAAGCTGCTGCTCATCCGCGTGCGCTCGGCGGGCTATGAACTCCCCAAGGGGCACATCGAACCGGGCGAAACTCCTGAACAGGCCGCACTCCGCGAACTGCGCGAAGAGACAGGCATCGTCTCCGCAGTGATGGTGGAAGAACTGCTCGGGCGCGTCGCCTATGCCTATCCGAGCCAGCAAGGCGTCCTCCACAAGGAAGTGCAATTCTATCGGTGCCGGGTTGGAGAAACGCCGCGATTTGGTCTGTTGCCGCCGCGCACGCGCGAGCTGCGCTGGATCGAAGCCGAAGAAGTTGCCTCGGTACGGCTGGTGAGCGAGAACCTGCGGCCAATTCTGCAGCGGGCATTCGGGCTGACTTCGTGATCGACTCACGCCGCCCGTCGCACGGGCTGCGCCGCGGGTGTGGCCTGGCACTTCGACTTCGCTTCGGCCAGCTTGAGCTGATCGATCTCATCCAGGCGCGGCTTCAGGCCGCGAGCGTTGGCGATCTGGATGGCCAGGCCGGGGCGGGCATTGGCCTCGAGCAGCATCGGCCCGCGTTCGGCGTCGACGACGATGTCGACGCCGATGTAGCCGAGCCCCGCGGCCTCGGCCACGCGCTGCGACATGTCAACCACCTCGCGCCAGTAGGGAACGCGGAAACCAATCACGGGCAGCCCGGTATCAGGATGAGACAGCACAAAACTGTTGCGCTGCACGGCATGGTGCGTGAAACCACTGGGCAGGTCGACGCCGGCGCCAATGCCGCCCGGATGAAGGTTGGCGCGGCCGTTCGATTCCTTGGTAGGCAACCGCAGC
>JBFWSD010000175.1:0-8936 GCA_050248575.1 Gemmataceae bacterium | reverse complement strand
GAATCTTGATATCCGCCAGCGTGTACTTGACGGTGCGCACACTGCAGCCGGCAGCTTCGGCGATCTCCTTGACATTGTGCCCTTGCAGCCGCAATTCGAATATCAGGCGATCGCGCGGTTCCAGCCCGAGCATCATTCCTTCGAGCTCTTCGGCCAGCACGATGCTCTCCGCGGGAGATGGCTCGCGGCTCAGCATGTCGGGCTGCAAGAGGTGCAGGCTGTCCTCGCTGCCGAAGGCCTGTTCCTTCTTGATGGCCCGCTTGGCGGCGCTGTGCCGTTCCACCTCACGGCAAACCTTGTGAAACGTCATCGCCACCAGCAGCCGCCACAGGTCGCCGCCGCGCTCCAGATCAAAACGCCCCTCCTTGGCGCGAACGAAGAAGCTGCGATAGACCGAATGCACCACATCTTCAGGATCCACGCGCCGGGCCAGCTTGCCGTGCAATCGTTGCCGCGCCAGGGCAATGAGGCGGCTGGCATGCCGGCTGAATAGCTCCGCCGCCGCGCGCTGATCACCTTCACGCCAGCGGGCCAGCAATCGCACTGAATCGTCCATTCAGCCACCCAAAGCTAAACGTCTGATCCTTCATCGAGCTATCGATCAGCCACGTCTTCTTTCTCGTTGCTGAAGGCCCCGAAGAGCGCTTCGGACAGCGGTCGCCCTGGCCGCCGCGCTCAACTACAGTCCTTTCGGTCGATTCTGGAACATCGCCTGAACCCCGACAAGATAATTCGCGCCCGGGCAGCCTTTTTGTTTCTCAATTCGGAGAGAATCCGGGAAATCGGCTGCACCCTTCCGGTCTGGATCCGCATTGTCCATGTGAACGGGCTGAAAAGAGTGCCGCCGAGACATTCCCAAGGTTGCCCGCTGATGCGAAGGTGACCAGACCAACCGCCAGCATTTGACAACACCCGCGTCATCAGTCATCGAATCAGCGTCTGCTAGGAGAAATATCATGAAGTCTGCCTGGGCCGCAGGGTTCACGTTGTTATTGTCGAGTGTCGGTCACGCTGCAGAGGTCAGCGACATCAAAGTCTTCTCTCGCCATGGGCAGACCTTCGTCACCTGGAAAGATGCCGCAGAAGGGGCTGCCGGCGCCGGTTTTCGGTATTCACTCTACCGCTCGTCGTCGCCGATCACGCCAGGCAACTTGGCCCGGGCAGAGCTCTGCTACCGTGGCGTCCTCAATCACTCGGCCCGGCTCTACGGCTACGGCTGGAACCAGAAGATGCGGCAAGATCCGGAGCTGCCGAATTGCCTTCTGGAAGAGGGGGGTAAGCCCCTGCCTCTCTGGCATGGTGTCGCTGTCCACACGGTGCGTCAGAACGGCAAGGCCTACTATGCGGTGCTGACCACCGATGAGAACTACAAGCCCGTCGGCACGGTGGTGCCGGGCAAGAGTGCCACGCTTCAGCCCGTCGAGGAGACGGTGGCCCCCATCCAGCCCATCAAGCAGATGGATTCCCGGACGCGAACAGGCCGATTCGCCGCGAACACCAGCATCAGCGGGCAGAAAGGCTTGCCCCTTACCTGTTTCTTCCATGGCAGCTCCGCCCGGGGGGCTGGCCCGAGTGAATACGGTGATTTCTGGATCTACTTCGGTACTCCCGACATGGGCTACCGCGATGGCATCACCGGGGGCTACTATGTCCTCGAAGGGAAAGATGCAACGGGCAATCGTTCCCTGCAACTCCGCTGCCGCGATTCGATCGAGCACCCCGGCGGCGACGCCGCCTTCGAAACACTCTGGTTCGGCTACCTGTGCGTGCCGCCCGGCGCCACTCACAAAGAGCCGCGCGCTTACCCGTTCACCGAGCGCCGCCTGCTCTGGATTCTGGAGGATGTCATCAAGCGCTATCAGGCCGATCCGCAGCGCGTATATTCAACAGGCCAATCGATGGGCGGCATGTGCTCCACGCAATTTGCATTCAGGCATCCCGAGGTGTTCGCCGCCGTTTATCCGCTGGCCCACAACACCAGACAGTTTCGACTTGCCCGTCTGGACAAGCTTGCCCTGCAGTACGAGATCGATCGTGATCCGCAGAAGCGTCAAGCGCCCATGGCCGACGGCACGACGGATTACTTCGAGCGCATGGACATGGTGAAGTTCGGGCTGGAGCACCACGAGGACCTGCCCTTCTACGGCTGGGCCTACGGTCGGCAAGACCGCACCGAGCGCTGGCAGTGCCACGTGGACATGGCCCGGGCGCTGGCCCAGGCCAAGCACGGCTTCGCTTTTGCGTGGAACGACGGTAATCACGGCGGGCAAGGATCCGCCATGCAAAGAATTCTCCCGTACTACCCGCAAGACAAGTTCGCCCGCAATCGTAGCTATCCTGCCTTTCGCAACAGTTCGATCGACGATGATCCCGGCAAGGACGTGGATGGTTCCGCCCAGGGCGGCGCGCTCGAGGGCGGCATCAATCTTGGCTTCGTGTGGAAGGATACGGTCGACCAGCCCGAGCGCTGGTCGGTGCAGCTGAGCAACGATCTGGCCCGGGCCGCCATGACGGTGGACGTCACGCCGCGCCGTTGCCAGCAATTCAAGCTCAAGCCGGGCGAGAAGGTGAAGTGGACCACTTCCACCGGCGGCTCGGGCACGATCAGCGCAGATGCGCAAGGGCTGGCCACCGTGGAAAAGATCCAGCTGCTGCCCGGCCGCAACACGTTGATCACTTTGACACGCTGATCGTCGACAGGGTCTGAGGCGAAGCATGTTGCCACTTATTCACTATTGTTGGTCGTCGCGATCACCGCGCTGTCAGATCAATGAGGCTATCTTCTCGGTACGGTCGAGCAAGTACTGCGGGCGGCCGTTGTGGTCGGGCAGCGTCGTGTCGAGATCGATGCCGAACACGTGATAGAGCGTGGCCAGCACATGTTGCGGTGTGTAAGCCCGGAAACGCGGCTTCTCGGCGCGGGCATCCGTTTCCCCAACAAGCTGGCCGGTGCGCAGACCGCCGCCGGCCAGGAGGGCACAGCCCGCCGAAGGCCAGTGGCCGCGGCCGTCCTTGGTCGAGTCGCCGATGCGCGGCGTGCGGCCGAACTCACCCCAGATGACTACTGCCACGTCATCGAGCTGCCCACGCTCGTGCAGGTCCGTAATGAGGGCAGCCACCGCCTGGTCGTAGATGGGCAGCTTGGCACGCAGCAGCTTGAAGTTGTTGCCGTGCGTATCCCACCCGCCCGGGTCGTTGATCGTGCCGACGCGCACGGAAAAGCGAGCTGCCACCGACACGACCGAGACGCCCGCCTCGACCAGCCGGCGAGCGCGAAGCAGGTCGGCGCCGGCGGGTCCGTAGCAGGCACGAAGGCGCTCGGGCTCACGATCGAGATCAAGAGCGTCACGCACCGCGGGCGAAGCGATCATCTCCAGGGCGCGGCGCTGGTAGCTGTCGAGGCCGGATATCAGCTGGTGCGAAGTGTCAATGTCACGGCGCAAGGTGTCGAACTGTTTGAGCAGCTGCATGCGTTCTTGCTGGCGTGCGCGGCTGATGTCGGGCAAGGCGGCCAGGTCTTTCATGGTCTGCCCGAGCAGGCTGAACGGCTTGTGGGCGGGCCCAAGGTAGGCAGGTTCTTCGGGGTCGTCGTAGGACTGCAAGAGTTTGTGGCTCGAGACGCTGACATAGGGCGGGATCGGCCCGTCGTGCCCGCGCAGCTTGCTAAGCACCGAACCGAAGCACGGACGGCGCACCTGACCAATCCGGCCCGATGCCGCGGCCGGGACGCCGGTGAGCAATTCGGTCGGGTCGTGATTGCCGCGCGTGCGCAGGCCGCGGAGGATCGCGAACTTATCGGCAATCTTCGCCTGCTGCGGCATGAGCTCGCAAATGTGTATGCCAGGCACGCTGGTGCGGATCGGGCTAAACTCGCCCCGATATTCGACGGGCGCGTCTGGCTTGAGATCGTACATGTCGATGTGGCTGGGACCGCCGGGCAGATAGATCATGATCGCCGCCTTGTGCGATTTCGAGGCCGAGCCGGCGGCACGCAGGCGCAACAGGTCGGCGAGCGTGAGCCCGCCCAGGCCAAGGGCACCGATGCGGAGAAAGTCGCGCCGCGCGATGCCGTCACAGGTTCGGCCCGAAGTTCGAGGGGCCAGGAGGTTCAACATGGGTGGGGTCCTCGGAGAGTGTGCGGTAGGGTATGTCAGACCAGTTCGGCGACCTTCGCGCGATCGTCGAGCACATACTGCGGTCGGCCGCTGTGGTCCAGAAACGTCGTGGCTGGATCGATGCCAAGCACGTGATAGACGGTGGCCAGCAGGTTCTGCATGGTGTAGGGCCGGTTCAGGGGCCGTTCGCCGCGCGCGTCGGTACTGCCGATGACCTGGCCGGTGCGTAGCCCGCCGCCGGCCATGAGGGCGCAGCCGATCTCCCAGTGGTCGCGGCCATCGGGGGCAGTGGTGGCGCCGGTCGATTGACCGACACGCGGCGTACGGCCCATCTCGCCGCAGACGAGCACGCACACGTCGTTCGCGAGCCCGCGCTCGTGCAGGTCGTCGATCAGGGACGACAGCGCCTGGTCGTAGGCAGGCAGCTTCCAGCGCAGCGACACGAAGTTGTTGCGATGCGTGTCCCAGTTGCCGACCACATCCTTGTCTTGCTTGCCCCTCGGGAAGCCGGCCGCCAGCGTGACGACCGAAACGCCCGCTTCCACCAGGCGGCGGGCCAGCAGGAACGAGCTGCCCTCTTCGCCGTAGCGTGCCCGGGCGGCCTCCGGCTCGCGGCGCACGTCGAGTGCCTCGCGAACCTGCGGCGACACGATCATCTCGAGCGCCTGCCGCGTGAATGCGTCCATGCCCGCCAGCTCGCCGCGCGCATCGAGGTCTTGACGCAGATCATCAAAGGAACGCAGGAGCAGCTTGCGATCGGCGAGGCGGTCGAGGGTCATGTCGCGCGAAAGCTGGAGATTGCGTAGGTCCGGCCCGCTGGGCACGAAGGCGCGATGGGCAGCGCCGAGGTAGGCGGGATCGATCGGATCCGCGTATTCCGCCCCTGAGCGTCCATTGACGCTGATGTAGCTGGGCATACCGTTGTGACTTGTGCCCAGGAGTCGGCTGACGACCGCACCGAGCACAGGCCTGCCCTGGCGGCGAAAGCCGGTGTGGACTTCGTAACTACCGTGCCCGCCCGCGAGCTTGACGCCGCGCAGGATCGCCAGCTTGTCGGCGCTCTTTGCCTGCAGGGGCAACAGCTCGCACATCGGCATGCCCGCAATCCTGCTGGCCGCGGGCCGAAACTCACCGCGATACTCCGCCGGGGCATCAGGTTTCATATCGTAGGTGTCGAGCTGGCTCGGGCCGCCGGCCAGGAAGACGACGATCACCGACTTGCGTCGGGCAGGCGTGTCGGCGGCGTGCGAACTGAGCAGATCGCCGAGAGTCAGCCCGCCCAGGGCCAGCGTGCCAATCTGCAGAAAGTCGCGGCGCGTCGAGCGAGTGGCGGGAATGGTCAGCATGGCGGGTCCTTTCCAGTAGGCAGGAATACAGGGGTTGGCCTGACGTTGACCATTAGACACCGCCGACGGACCAACGAGTTTTCCAAAGGCGAGAAAGGTGGATTCTCGGCGGCCGAAAAGTCCCGTTCCCTAGCCGCCGAGCAAGCGCGACACAGTATCGCGAAAGGCCCGCGCTGCCGGCGTGAGATGGTGCCCCCTGCGCAACACCAGCGCCACGGGCAGCGTGGGCAGCGTGGTGTCGAAGACGCGCAACTTCAGTCCGGGCAGGTTGCGGCAAATCTCCGGCCCCACATAAGCGAGCGAGATGCCCAGCCCGAGCGCCGCGTAATGGCACACCACCCCGATACTGCGGCTTTCCATCATCACGTTCACACGGTCGATGAGCTGGTGTCGTTGCAGGATGCGTTCGACCATGCGCAGCGAGTTGCTGCCGCGCGGCGGCAAGATCATGGGGTGGGCCACCAGGTCCTCGGGACGAAGCTGCCTCTTCCTGGCCAGCGGATGATGGATAGCGCACAACACGGTGAACTGCCTTTCGAACAGGTCGTGATAGTCGAGGGCCGAGTTACGCGGCTCGTCGCGATCGTAAGGAGCGATGCCCAGCTCGACCTCGCCCCTCTCGACGAGTTGCAACACCTCGTCGGGCTTCGCGGAGCGGAAGCGCAACCTTACCGCGGGCTGGTCGGCATGAAACTGCTGCACGGCCGCGGGCAGGTTGTAGGAGAACAGGTAATCGGTGGAGGCCACGCTGACCTGGGCGGGCTGTTCTTGCCGGCGTGCTTCGAACAGGCTGGCCAGCGAGTCCAGTCCGCCGAGGTGAGGCTGAACGATCTCCAGCAACAGCCGTCCGTCTGCGGTCAGTTCGACGGCCCGCCCCCGCCGCCGCAACAACGAGGTTCCCAGCAACTCTTCGAGCGAGCGGACCTGCTGCCACACAGCGGAAACCGACAGGTTCAGCTCTTCGGCAGCGGCGGTAAAGTTGCCATGCGTGGCAGCCAGGCAAAAACTGCGCAGCTGCGGCAACTGCAACTCCTTGTAGCGACGGGGATGTGCCAAATTGCTACTCGATCATCAAGACTACCTGGCTCGGCCTGCCCGCTCTACGCTCATCGCCAGCCAAGGTTGGATACTATCACTCCGCACCACGGGCAGCAATCAAGCCGGCCCGGTCGTTGATGCCAGCTTGTCCGCCATCAGCCAACTCACACTCCGGCCACGAGCCGCCGAAAAAAAATCTCGACCAGAAGAGAATCTGGGCTAGCAGTCGACGACCCCCTTGCACACATCGCCTTGCACTCCGACGGCATGGATCGATTTCGCTCCTGGGCAATGCGACATCTCGGGTTACGGCGAAAATCGTCGAATCTCAAGTGTGCAAGTGTGCAAGCGGCGCGGCCCCGAGAGCAGAAATTAGCGCAGCGTACGACGCACCGCACCCTTCGCCCGTCACCACCCGCCCGAAGTTACCGCGAGTGGCGGGTTATACCTGGATCTTGCGCCGGGCAGGGAATATCTACGTGTCCCTTGTGTCTGTCTGGAGGCGCAGAGGAAAGGTACGGTGTCACAACTCTTCGCCCGCTTTCTTCTTGCGCGCGGGGCCAGAAGGTAGGTACGAACCTGCCCGACGCGCCGGGCCGTTTCAAGTTTTCCATTCAACGTTTTGCGGCCCGCCCGCATATAGATAGGCACAGTAACCACACGGGCTCGACCATGATGCAGAAATACGATCAGGACGAGTGGCTGATGGCCCAGGTGCGGCAGGGCAAGCGCGAGCAGCTCGACGTGCTGATTCGCCGCCACGCCACGCCCGTGCTCACGTTCCTGCGCCGCATGGTCGGCGATCCCCACAAGAGCGAAGAGCTCTTCCAAGAGACTTTCCTGGCGGTCTGGCGCAAGCGGGATCAGTACGAGTTTCCCAGGCCGTTCAAGGCCTGGGTGTATGCGATTGCCTTGAATCAGTGCCGGGCACATTTTCGGCGGCGCTATCTGTCCTTCGAGGCAGACGTCACCGCATTGCCCGAGGACGTGGGCCCCGGGCCAAGTGAAGCAGCCATCGCCACCGAGACGGCCGCCCTGGTCGGTGCGGCCGTCGCGCGGTTGCCCGCCCAGCAACGGGCCATCGTCATGCTGCGCATCTGGGAAGGACTCTCCTACGAGGAGATCGCCGAGGCGGTTGGCCGGAGCGAGGGCACGGTCCGCTCCAACATGCACCACGGGCTGGCCGCACTGCGCAGCTTTCTCGAACCCAGGTTGAAGTAACTTCGATGCCCGGAACAGCATTGCCGCCCCACCCGCCGCCGCGCGTGGGCCTGGAGTGCGATAGGAGTGAAGCCATGTTGCAAGAACCGAATCACGTCGAGGCGCATGTCGACGATTACCTGCACGAGCTCTTGAGTCCCGCGGACGTGGCCTACGTGGAGCGACACTGCGAGTCCTGTGCCTCGTGCCGGGCCGCCCTCGACGAGGCCGAACGGCGCTTGCATCAGATCCAGGTCGCGCCGGCCTACGAGGCGTCCGATGAGCTGGTGCGGCGCACGAGCAAGTTTATCGACAACAAGGAATCGTCGCGGCAGCGCTTTCGCCTTCGCTTCGCGGCGGGCTACGTGCTGACGGCGGCCGCCTCGGTGCTCGTGCTGGTGGCCGCGCAACGGTACTTTGCCAACGTGCACGCCTCGAGCCTGGACCTGCGTCTCCTGGGACAGTCTTCCCTCTTGAGCGGCAGCAAGGGCAGCCTGCGCGTGCAGCTGGCCGACCGCCGCGACGGGCAGCCGCGGGCCGGCGTGCCGGTTGATGTCACTCTTGTTGGCGAAGGCAAGGAGCAGAGCTTTCCGCTCGCCTCGTTCACCACCAACGAGGATGGCACCTATCCCGTCGGCTTCGACATTCCCGATGCCGAGGGGGACTGGCAGCTGCGCGTGGTGGCCCACCTGCCCGAAGGGGACGAGGTCATCGAACGCGGCGTTCAACTCGTGCGCGCCTGGAAATTGATGCTGTCGAGCGACAAGCCGGTCTATCGGCCCGGGCAGGCGATCAAGTTGCGGGCGCTGGCGTTGCGCCGGCCCGACTTGCGGCCCGGGGTGAAGGAGAAGGTGGAATTTGCCATCACCGATCCCAAGGGCAACCTGATCTACAAGCAAGAGAGGTCGACGAGCGCGTATGGCATCGCCGCGGCCGAGTGCCCGCTAGCGAGCGAGGTGACCGAGGGGGGCTACACGATCACGTGCCGCATCGGCAAGGTCGAGAGCAAGCGCCGTGTGGAAGTGAACAAGTATGTGCTGCCCAGGTTCAAGGTAGACCTGTCGCTCGATCTGAATTTCTACGAGCCCGGGCAGCCAGTCAGGGGCGAGGTGCAGGTCGATTACTTCTTCGGCAAGCCGGTGGCGAACGCTGACGTGGAAGTTGCCCTCACCACCGAGACGGTCGACGAACGCGGGCTGGGTGGGCGTGTTCATCCGGATGATTTGCCCAGGCCGCG
>JBFWSD010000174.1:0-8979 GCA_050248575.1 Gemmataceae bacterium | reverse complement strand
GTGCGCATGAAGGCTTCCTGCAAGGCAATCAAGCGGTCGCGAATGGCCTTGCCGGGATCGACTGCGATGAAGGTGCGCACGCGTGGCATGATGGTTCCTTGACTCGCCCTTGCCTCAGAATGCCAGCATCTTGCGGTAGAACTCGAGGCGGTCGTCGATCTCGCGGCGTTCGGTGCGCTTGAGGCGGTCGAGGCCGAAATCCTCGACGGTCAAGCTGGCGATCACGGTGCCGTAGGCCATGGCCCGGCGCAGGCGGCCGGGCGGCGGCGTGTTGTCCGATTCGAGGTAGCCGAACAGGCCGCCCGCGAAGCTGTCGCCCGCGCCGGTCGGGTCGACCACCGCCTCGGTCGGGAAGGCGGGCACGACGAAGATGCCGTCGTCGGCGAAGAGCATGGCCCCATGCTCGCCCTTCTTGATGATCACGAACTTGGGGCCAAGCTTGCGCACGGCGTGGCCCGCCGTGACCAGGTTGTCCTTGGCGGTGAGCAGGCGTGCTTCGCTATCGTTGAGGAGCAGTCCGTCCACGCGCGGCAGCAGCTTCAACAGATCCTCGCGCTGCGTCTCGATCCACAGGTCCATGGTGTCGGCCAGCACCAGCTTCGGCTTCTTCACCTGGTCGAGGACCTTGAGCTGCACGCTCGGTGCCGAGTTGGCCAGGAAGACGTGGCTGCTGTCGCGGTAGCTCTCGGGCAGCACCGGGTCGAACTCGCCGAGCACGTTGAGGTGAACCTCGAGCGTGTCGCGCGTGTTCATATCGTGATGATACTTGCCCTTCCAGCGAAAGGTCTTGCCGTCGGCGCGGGTCTCCAGCCCGCTGATATCCACGCCGCGTTTGACGAAGAGCTGGCGATGTTCCTCCGGGAAGTCGGCGCCCACCGCCCCGACCAATCTTGGCTTCGTGAAAAAGCTGGCTGCATACGAGGCAAAGCTGGCCGATCCGCCCAGCACGTCGTCCACCGAGCCCGTCGGGGCTGCAATCGAATCAAACGCTATCGAACCGACGATCAGTAGCGACATGGAAATCCTTTCTGCTTGAAGGGCAGGCGGCGCAACTTCGAGTGGATGATAGCGGGCAGGGCCGCCAATGTCGAGGGTGGTCAACGGTGTGGACTTGACGAAGCCGATCTGCCTGTTGCATGCTGATTTCATGCATGTGCTGGCCAGCAAGGTGGTTCAATGGTTGACGGACCGCGAAGGACGCGTGCTCGTGGCCCTTTCCGGCGGTCCGGACAGCGTTGCGCTCTTGCGTGCCCTCGTTGTGCTGGGTCGCGACGTGGTGGCGGCCCATCTCAACCACTTGCTGCGCGGCGACGAGAGCGACGGCGACGAGACCTTCGTTCGCGAGCTCTGTGCCGCGTACCAGGTGCCGCTGCACGTTCGCCGGCTGGATGTGGCGGCGCGGGCCAGCCAGGAGCACGACAACCTCGAGCAAGCGGCCCGCCGCCTGCGCTACGACTGGCTCGCGGAAGTTGCTGCTGACGCCAGAGCGGCGGCCGTTGCCACCGGCCACACTGCCGACGACCAGGCCGAGACAGTCTTGCATCGTATGATCCGCGGCACCGGCCTCAAAGGGCTGCGCGGCATCGCCCCAGAGCGGGAGCTGACGCCTGGCATCGCGCTGATCCGGCCCATGCTGGAAGTCACGCGCGCCGAGATCCTCGATTTTCTGAAAGAGCTGGAGCAGCCCTTCCGGCTCGATCGCACCAATCTCGATCCGCAGCGGACGCGCAACCGGATCCGGCACGGGCTGCTGCCCTTGCTGACCACGCAGTTCAATCCGGAGATCGTCACGGTCCTGTGCCGGCTGGCCGAGCAGGCCGAGGAGGCCTTTCGTGACATCGAAGAACAGGCGGCGCTCCTGCTGACGGGCTGCGAATTGCCCCGCGCTGGCAAGTGCCTGGTCTTCGAACGCCGCCAGCTGGCCGCCGAACCTGCCCATCGGGTGCGCGAGATGTTTCGCCTGGTCTGGACGCGCGAGGGCTGGCCGCTCCGCGACATGCACGCCGAGCACTGGGAGAGACTGGCGGAGTTGGTGCAGGGAATGAGAACGGCCCTCGATCTGCCCGGTGGCGTCACGGCCCGCCTGCAAGAACGCGTCATCCAGCTGATGGTAAGTGGCCAGCGGTGAGAAGCTCCACCGCGCGGCAGCATTCTGCACCTCGTTCCCACGCTCTGCGTGGAACGCATCACGCCGCCGCTCTGCGGCGATGGTGTGCGTTACTTCTTCACGTCGTAGCAGAAGAGCAGCTCCTGATCGCGCAGGTAGAGCTTGCCGTTGGCGACCACGGGCGGGGTCCAGATCTTGCCGCGCGGTTTTCGCAGGGGCGATTGCTTGGGGATCTTGAAGCGGCCCGACTCCTTCCAGCCGGTCGTGGTGGCTTCGATCAAGACCGTGGTGCCATCGTCCTCGCCGTAGCAATAGAGGCGTCCGTCGGCACAGGTAAGTGCGCCGGCGCGGAGGGCTTTGCGTTCAGACCAGACGATGTCCCCCGTGTCGAGCTTCTGGCAGATCCAGCCCTTGCCCTGCGAGTAGCCATAGACATGCTGGTCGACGAGCACGACGTTGCCGTGGTGGTTGACCATGTTCTTGTTCGTGTAGATCTGCTTGGCCTTGTAAGCAGCGCCGTCGCGCTCGAGCTCGATGAGGTCGCAGCCCGCGCCCGCGCCCACCGTGGCATAGACCTTGGTGCCCGAGACGAGCGGAGAGTTGATGACCTCGGTGCCGTAGCGGTGGGCGTGTTTCCAGAGGAGTTTACCGTCCGCTGCCCCGACGCCGAGCAGGCCTTGATTGGTCAGGACCACATACTGTTTGTTCTTGCCGTCTTCCAGGAGCATGGGGGAAGTGTAGGCCGCCTGGTCGGTGACGGCTGTGCTGCGCCAGAGGACCTTGCCGGTCTTCTTGTCGAGGGCGGCCACGGTTCCTTTCGGCCCGCCGGGCACGCAGATGAGCTTGTCGCCATCGACGAGGGCAGACCAGGTGTAGCCCCAGCCCAGGTTTTTTGGCCCGCCGCCGATCGGGTTGACCTGTGCTTCGAGCTCTTCGGGCAGGTTCTTGCTCCAGCGTGCCTTGCCGCTGGCGGCGTCGGCGCAGAGAAGCATGCCAGTGCCGCCGAGGGCAAACACCGCGTCGCCGTCCACGGTGGGCGTGGCGCTTGGCCCGGCGCTCCAGTTATTGCCCTTGAAGGTGAAGAGCGGGCCGACCTTCGTGGCCCACAGTTCCTTGCCGGAAGTGGTATCGATGGCGATCAGGAATTCGTCGTCGCCACGGCCGCCGATGGTGTAAAGGCGATCGCCGACGATGGCCGGGCCGGAATAGCCCACGCCCGCCTGATCGAAGGTCCAGAGCAGCTTGGGGCCGCCGTCGGGCCAGCTGGTCAGCAGCCCGGTTTCGGTGGAAACGTCGTTGCGGTTTGGCCCGCGATACTGCGGCCAGTTGGCGGCGGCCACGAATGGAACCAGGATCAAGAGGGCCAGTATTCTCCGGATGTTCATCGCATGTCCTCACGAGTCGGGATTGCCGGCGGGCAGGTAGCCTTCGGTGGTGTTCAGGTGCTCTTTGAGGGCCTTGACGGCGGCCTTCTTGTCCTTGCGTTTGAGGGCCTTGAGGATGGCGGCGTGCTCGCGGAGGATTTCGCGGTTGCGGCCCGCATGCTCGAGAACGACGCGGCCCAGGATGCAGATGTGGTCGCGGATGTTGTCGAGGATGGTCACGAAATTCCGATTGCCGCCGCGGCGAATCGGGATCATGTGAAACTCGCGATCGGCTTCGAGGAAGCCGAGCGGATCGCCGTGGTCCATGCACTGCTGCATGGCGGCCAGGGTGGCCTCCATGGCTTGCAAATCGGCGGCGGTGAGGTCGGCCGCCATCCGTTCACACACATAAACCTCGATGACCTGGCGCGTTTCGAAGACGTCGCGGACGTCGCGCGGGCTGAACTCGCGGAGCTTGAAGCCGCGCACGTCGAGGCAGGTGAGCAGCCCTTCGTTGGCGAGCTGCAAGAGGGCTTCACGCACCGGGGTGCGCGAGACGCCGAGAATCTCGGCGAAATGCTGCGCGGAGTAGAAGCGGTCGCCGTCGAGCTTGCCGGCCAGCAAGAGTTGCTTGATCTGGCGGTAGGCGGTGTCCTTGAGGGAAGCGGGCCGCTCGATGGGCGTGGTGCTGGCCAGGGAAGTCATATGAGGATCCCGGTATTGGCGAGCGAAACGGCCCCCTCTCCCGGCGTGCGGGAGAGGGGAACGGGGATGTTGGGGGGTGGGCCCCCGCAGTCGCACTTAACATATAGCATGCTACATGCGACGTCAAGGACTTTCCACAATGGCGAGCCGCGGGGCAAAAAATCCGGGGCTGCCTCAGAATGGATGCTTGAGGCCGAGCCAGAACTGCCATGGCGTGTTGTCGTTGATGACCTTGGCAGCGTCGAGGCGGACGATCGTTCGCTCGATCAGCCCGAACCAGGCGAGGTCGAGGCGCAGGCCCCCACCTAGCGAGTGGGCCACTTGCCCGATCGGCTCGTCACGCAGATAGGCCTGTCCCACGTCGTAGAAGGGGACGGCGTAAACGCCGCGCAGGCCGACGATGTGATCGCAGCAATCGATGTTGAGATGGGTCCACAAGGGGACGCGCCATTCGAGGCTAGCGATCCAGAGCAGGCTCCCCTGTTTTTGCGACAGGTCGTAGCCGCGCAGCCCTTCGCCGCCGCCCAGTGGGAAGAACTGCACGCGATTGGGGAAGCCGGCCGCAAAGAAGCCGCGCGTCGCCAGGCGCGTGGTCGACAGCCAGTCGCCGGTCCAGCCGGGCAGCGTCTTCACATACGAGAGCTGCGTGCTGACTTCGTGGGAACCGAGGTCGCTGCCGCCAAACAGGTCCGTGTTGCCCGCCGCATAGCTCAGATCGAACTGGTAGCCCCCTTCGGCGTCCCAGTAGGGTGTGAGATAGTTCTTGTGATAGTGTAGCCCGGCCAGGTTCTGGTGCTTGTAGCGCACCGAGCCCGGCACGGTATCGCGGGCAAAGGGCAGCATGTTGTCCTGGAAGCTCCCGAACGCCTCGACGTACTGGAACGGAGGCAAGTACAGGCTGGTGCCATAGTCGATGACATAGCGGCCATAGACCACGGCCTGGCTGGCGTCGCTGTCGCCGCCGTCGGTCTCGAGCACGCGCCGCTCCACGTTGAAGCCCACCTGGGTCCGCGCGAAGGGGAAATGATCCCAGAAGCCGTCAGCGCCGATGACCACGTCGCGATAGTCGGTGCGGTAGGCCGCATAGAGGCCGCCCACGAAGCTTTGCATGCGATAGGCACTGGCGCGCAGACCAAGGCGGGTGGCCCGCGTGTACCACGGATTCTCGTAGGTGGGCGAATAGAACCACGGCCCGCACGTCACGTTCCAGCGATCGTACATCGTGGTCAGGTCGTTCTCGTCCAGGAAGGTCATGATCGGGCTGAAGCGATAACGCACGCGCGGCTTCCAGGCATTGTTGGTCGGGTGCTTGTCGAGCAGCTTGCCATCCGGATCGACGACGATTTGCGTCGGCTCGCAGGGCAGTTCCATGATCACGCGCACGGTCTGATCGTCGAGACATTCCACACGCGTGCCGTAGTCGGGCATGTCCAGCACCGGCATGTTCGGCAAGATGGGCACGCGAATGGCATATTCCTCGTCTTTCCCCAGGCAGACGCCCAGCACGGTGGGCTCGCAGAACTCCCCCTTCTGTTTCAGCAGCACTTCGACGCGGCACGGCTCTTTCGAGTGATGGAGCCTGGGCAAGTAACGCCAGCAGCGCCAGCGTTTTTTCCAGCCCTTGCTGTCGTGCTTCAAATCCTCGATCTTGACCTTCTTGATGGCCCAGTCGGCCAGGCCGACGCCGTAGAGCCAGTTCTGGAAGAAGTCTTCCCAGGAACGGCCGGTGTATTCCTCGAGTTCGCGCTGGAAGTCGGCGACGCGCAGGATGCGATACTGGTACTTGCGGTAGATGTGCTTCATGAAGTCGAGGAAGGCGGCCTCGCCCATGCGTTCCTCGATCATGCCGACGACGCGGCTGCCCTTGTCGTAGGTCATGCTGAACAGGTTGACGAGGTGCTTGAAGCCGGGCATGGGCTGCACGATGGGGCAATGGTCGCCGCGGGCAATCGTGCCGTACATGCCGTACGTGCGATAGTCCTCGCGACGGATATTCGGCATCCACTTCAGCCCCCTGGGATACTCGATCAGCATGGCCTCCTTGCCGTGCTTCATGGTCGAGACCTTGTGGCTGAAGTAGGTGGCCAGCCCTTCATCCATCCAGGTTTCGGCGTAACCGTTGGTGCCCACCACGTTGTACCACCACTGATGGCACAGCTCGTGCGTGATCAGCTGGTCCATGTAGGCAGCGCCTATGTGCGGGAAGGCGAAGCACCGTTCGTCGATCATCACCATCCCCGAGCACTCGTTGCCGTTCCAGCCGAAGAACGACTCGACCACGGTGAACTCGGGATAGGGATAAGCGCCGAACCAGCGGCTGTAGATGGGCAACGCGTAGCAAGCACAGGCGAGAAAATGCCGCGCGTAGAATTCGTGTTCGGGAAATGCCAGCACCTTGACGCGCACCGGCTTCCCGTGCGGCGTGCTCGGCGGCACGACTTCGGTCCATTCGCAGAAGCGGGCACTGCAGACCATCGAAAACTCGCGCACACCGGGCGCGTCGATCTCGAGGCGGCGGCGGCCATCCCCCAGGTCTGTTTCCGCCACCACTGAACCGGAACTGGCGAGCTTCTGATCAACGGGCAGCGTCAGGTTTGCATGATAGTTGCCCGCCTCGTTGTAGAAGGGCTGATGCCAGGGAATGAAGGGCACAGGATCCCAGCCGGTCTCGCCATAAACGGCCAGCACGGGCAGCCAGGTGGCCAGGTAGGTGACCCCTTCCCATTGCCCCCAGCGGCCCTGCTTTTGGGGCAGCCTCACCCAGAACTCAATGTCGATGGTGACCGTCTCGCCCTTCGCCACGGGGCGCGGCAGCTTGACGACCAGCGCCGTGGGCATGTCGGCGCGATAGTCGAAGGCAAGATCGGCGATGGGCTTGCGCACATCTGGAGCGACGCGCGGCGGCGGCAGCAATTCATCGCCGCCATTGGCTGGCGGCGGAGCGGCGGGCGGATGCACGCGCGGCACCGGCGGCCGCCAGTCATGCGCGATGCCGATGAGCCGCACCTTGTCGACGTTGAGGGGCGGCCCATTGAAGTCGAAGACGTCGCGCGGCATCATGCGCAGAATTTCGAGCATCTTGGCCGATAGCCCGATGTCTTCGTCGGGAAGCACGAAGCGCGCGTGGGCGTTGAACACCAGTTCGTCGGTGGGGCGGGCATAGCAGTTGGTCCAGGTGACGCGTTCGCGCACGGCAACATGATGGCCGTCCACGTCGAGCTGGATGTCGAGATCGTAACGGGGCAGTTCGGCGCGCGCATCGCCCCGAGCCGGCGCGCACCAGGTGTGCAACACCAGCAACACCAGAACCACTCCGAGTATCTCCAGACGCTTCAGCATGTTGCAACCTACCAGCCGCGCAGGCGCGCGCGCGGCAAGGGCGGACGGGGAGCATGCCCCGATCGATTCGCCCGGTCAAGAGGCATATCGACCGTCGAGGCTGCCCGACTTGGGAAACTTTCACAAATCCCCGGAAGATGCGGAAGCGGGGAGGTATAGGGGCCCGGCGGCTGCCCGCGGTTTAGGGAAAGCCTGTTTTGTTCAAGAATCAATCGATGGGTTGCGAGGGCGCGGGGCCTGCCCGCTGATCGTGAGCTTGGCGATCACTCGGTGGAGATGGGCTGATGTTCGCCGCGCAGGGCGGCTTGCAGGGTGTGCCAGGCGAGAGTAGCGCATTTCACGCGCAAGGGAAACTCGCGCACGCCGGCGAAGACGGCCAGCTTGCCGAGTGCAGCCTGGTCGGGCTGCTTTTCTTCCGGGCCGGTGATCAATTCGTGAAAGGCCTGAAAGATCTTGGCGGCCTCGGCGCGGGTCTTGCCCTTGAGGTACTCGGTCATCATGGAGGCCGAGGCCTTGGAGATGGCGCAGCCCTTGCCCTCGAAACTGATGTCCTTGATGACGTCGCCGTCGAACTTGAGATAGAGCGTGAGCTGGTCGCCGCACAGGGGGTTGAAACCCTCCGACTTCTCGCTGGGCTCGTCGAGCTTGCGGAAGTTTCGCGGCGCCTTGTTGTGGTCCAGGATCACTTCCTGGTAGAGCTCACGCAGGTCCGACATCAGCCCATCACCTCGCGCACGACGTGCAGCCCTTTCACCAGGGCGTCGACGTCTTCCCTTGTGTTGTAAAGTCCGAACGATGCCCGCGCGGTGGCCGCCACGCCGTAACGCTCCATGAGGGGCTGGCAGCAATGATGACCCGTGCGAATGGCAATCCCCTCCCGATCCAGCACCGTGCCGATATCGTGTGGATGGATAGGATCGAGCAGGAAGGACACGACGCCGGCCTTCTGGCGGGCGGTGCCCACGAGTTTCAGCCCGGGCACCGCCGCGAGCGCCTGCGTGGCATACTCCACGAGGTCGTGCTCGTGGCGGGCAATGGCATCGAAGCCGATCTCGTTCACATAGTCGATGGCGGCCCCCAGGCCGATGCCGCCGGCGATGTGGGGCGTGCCCGCCTCGAAACGGTAGGGCAAGTCGTTGTAGGTCGTCTTCTCGAAACGCACCGAACGGATCATGTCGCCGCCGCCCTGGTAAGGAGGCATGCGCTCGAGGAAATTCGTCTTGCCGTAAAGCACGCCGATGCCGGTCGGGCCATACAGCTTGTGCCCGGAGAAGACGTAGAAGTCGCAATCGAGGTCCTGCACGTCGACGGCCACGTGCGGCACCGCCTGGGCGCCGTCGACCAGCACCGGGATGTCGCGGGCGTGGGCAGCCTCGATCATTTCCTTCACCGGGTTGATGGTGCCCAGTGCATTGGAGACGTGCACGATGGCCACCAGCTTGGTCTTCGGATTGAGCAGTTTTT
>JBFWSD010000173.1:0-8971 GCA_050248575.1 Gemmataceae bacterium | reverse complement strand
GCCGCTTTCTTCTTCGCTGGAAGTCCCCACACCCAGGGGCATCGGCCACCGGCCCTCGCTGTTGCCTTTCCTGATTGCCGCCGGCCTGATCGGGCTGATCTTCTGGCTGGCCTACCATTTCGCACTGTGAGCAACGCCTTCAGCGCAGGCCGGCAGCCCGCATGAGCTTGTCGGTCGACTGGTACGCTTCGCGCACCCAGTCGACGATCTTCGCGGGCTCGGGCGAATACTCCAGCTCGATCGAGACCACGCCGTCCATGTTCAGGTTCTTGATCTCTTTCAGGTAGGGCGGGAAATCGACCACGCCGCGGCCCGGGGGCAGGTCGCCGTGCACCTTGCCGTCGCAATCGCTCAGGTGGACGTGAATGGCCTTGCCCTTGAGCCGCCGCACTTCTTCCGGCTTGGTATTCGACAGCAGTAGATGCGACACGTCGATGTTAGCCTGCACGGCCGGATGGTTCACCTCGTCGATGAACTTGACCATGTTGTCGACGTTGTTGAGCAATGACAGCTTGAAGGGCTCGAGCTCGAGGGCAATCTGCACGCCGCGCTCGGCGGCGTACTTGCCCAGCTCGCGCGTGTTCTTGACGCCGATCTGCCACTGTTCCGCGGGCGGGATCACCTGCCGCTCCCAGATGTACTCTCCCAGGACCAGCAGGAGGTTCTTGGCCTCGTACTGGTAGACGAGGTCGAGGAACTGGCGGCAGCGTTCCATGTGGAAGCGTTGCACGGCGGGATTGAAGTCGATGAGGCCAACGGCCACGCAGCAGATGCTGACGATGGGCAGCCCGGCCTTGTCGCACTCGCGCTTGATGAGCAACCGCTCCTTGATGTCGATGTCCATCGGATCGGTGAAGATGTCGATGCAATCGAAGCCGATCTCCTTGGTCATGCGAATGCCGTAGGCGGTGTCCTTGCCCGCCTGCGCCCAGGCGGAGTTGATCAGACCGAGTTTCATGATGCGCTGCTCCTGAGGCGAGTGCTTGGAAATCATCGCCCAGATTGTGCGGCAACATGAGATGAGAGTCCAGAATGAAAAGTTGACGCGATCCGATAGCCCGCACCACCGCCTGGCAGCGTAGAAAGATCAGTTACGACAACAACAACTTCAAAGCCTCGGGAGGCTCATCATGAAAGCTCAATTCAAGAAGGTTGAAGGAATCGGCGTGCGTCGGTGGGTGTTTGCACTGGCGGCGCTGGGGGCAGTGTTCATCGTTCCAGCATTTGCCCAGGCGCAGGCGCGCGGCACGGCGGGGGGCAGCAAGGCCGCTGCCTGGAATCGCTACTCCCAGAACTATGGCCCGGGGCACTACGTCGAAGGGTCCTACGTTCCCCACCACCACCACCAGCGCTGAGGGAAGTTAACAAAAACGAAAGTTAACGACCCAATCATTAACGATCCGTCAGGTGATTCACTCCCCAGGCGTGGGGAGCGAATCACCATCCGGGTGTGCGAAAACGAACACCATGTGTCCGGGCCGAGAGTCAGTCATTTTCGGCAATAAACGGCTTGCTCGCTCGTCTAAGTTCTGGCAGAGGGGCGGTCTTGAAGTTGATAAAACACCCGAAACGATCTATAATAACATTGAATTCTGCCTCATCTTTCTTTTTCAGTTTTCGGCTCGGCGATTGCTTCCTCCAGAGTTCAAGACCGCGTTTTTTGTTTCTGGCAGAGGAAAAGGAGGATCGTTATGCGTCAGTCGAAGTTCGTCCTCGTTGCGCTGGGAGCGATCTTGATCGTTCCAGCCTGGGCGCAAGCTCAGCAACGGGGCACCGCCGGCGGCAGCAAGGCCGCTGTCTGGAATCGCTTTTCCCAGAACTACGGCCCGGGCCGTTACGTGGGCGGTTCTTACATCCCCGCCTCGCAACGGTTTGTCGCCGCACCCGTCGTCACGCTTCCAGCGCCGGTCGTGGACAGCTCCGCCAGGTTGACGGTGCGCGTTCCCGCGAACGCCCAGGTCTGGATCGACGACGCCGCCACCACCCAGTCGGGCACCACGCGTGAGTTCGTCTCACCTCAGCTCGACAAGGGCGGCACTTACCATTTCCGCGCCAGCTGGATGGAAAATGGTAAGCGCGTCGAGGCCAAGCGCGATGTCCGGGTCAGCCCCGGCCAGCGCGTGACCGTCGATCTTCGCGCCACGGACGTGGTTGCGAGCCCGGAATGAACGACATCCTGCCTGCGGGCGGATCCTACGACAAAAGGGCCCTGCTTCATCAGAAGCAGGGCCTTTTTGTTGGCGGACCCAGAACTTCGAACGCAACTCCTTTCCCGTCGATACATTGGAGCGGGCCGCGACAGCTCCGCTTCGCCGTCGAAATGGCCGCCCGTCGTTCGACCATAGAATGAGGCCGACACGTCCCCTTTCGAAGTGAAGGAGCCGGCATGAAGTTTCTCTGCCTGGGATTCGCTGACCAAGAGCGCTTGAATGAAATGTCGCCCGGTGAGCAGGAAGCCTTGATCCAGGAGTGCCTTGCCTACGACGATCTGTTGCGCGTCCAGGGCATCTGGGGCGAGGGCCATGCATTGCAAGGCGTGAACACGGCCAAGACGATACGCCTGGCCACCGGCAAGGTCACAGTCACCGATGGCCCCTACGCCGAAACCAAGGAACAGCTCGGCGGCATTGGCGTGCTGGAAGCCAGGGATATGCAAGAGGCTGTCGAGGTGATGTCGAAGCATCCCGGCGTGCGTTTCGGGCCGTGGGAGATTCGCCCGATCGACGAGGCCTTCGAAGCCTACATTCACGACCAACTCGAGTTGCTCGCTGCGAAGCGGCAAAGTTCTATCTGAACGTAATCACAGACAGACATACCTGACACGTACTTCTTGCTTGCCCGGCGCAGAATGTAGGTAAAACGCGGCACCGTGCCGCGCGCAAGGCGAGCCTCAGTTCGCGGCGTGATCGAGGTGACTCTACTTAAGTTGTCGCGGCACACTACCAAGGGGCGATTGATTGCGCACTTTTTGCTCTCGGCGCACGGCCTTTTTTCATAAGTCGTGAATTTGCAGTGCTTAAGAGCAGAGCCACAACAGCTTCCATTGCGCAAACGAACAGGGGTAGGAAGGAAAAGCCCTGCATTCCGCAGCTGAAGGATCTCCGGAAGTTGTTGCAGCACAGTAACATGGGGCGATTGATTGCGCACTTTTTGCTCTCGGCGCACGACCTTTTTTCATAAGTCTTGAATTTGCAGTGCCTAAGAGCAGAGCCACAACAGCTTCCATTGCGCAAACGAACAGGGGGAAATGGAAAAAGCCCGGCTTCCGCAGCAGAAGCCGGGCCACTCTTGCTTCCTTCCGTTTAAAGGCTGGACTCCAACGGTTCCCGGACCGATTGCACGTATTCGCCCAGCATCATGAACTGGCGGAAGAAGTCGTGCTCCTCGGTGCCCATGGGGCTCTTGAAGAAGCAGGCCAGGTGGCGCAGGCAGCCCACCTCGCCGCGCCGCTGCGACAGGAGGGCCAGTCGCGCCAGGTCGATGGCAAGCGGGGCCGCCAGCAGCGAATCGCAGCCCTGCCACGTGAACTGCAACATCATCTTCGTATTCAGGAAGCCGCGGAAATGAATGTGGTCCCAGGCCGTCTTCCAGTCGTCGAGCGATTCGATGTACTCGATCGACACGTGCGTTTGCGGCTTGTAACCGACGATCGACGAAACAACCTTGTCCTTGGTGAGGACCTTGGATTCCTTGTTCTTGGGGTCGTCGAGGACCTTGCCGTCGCGGTTGCCGAAAATGTTGTGGCCCACCCAGCTGAGGATGCGCAGGTTGCGATGGGCAAACATCGGCGCCAGCACGGTCTTCATCAAGGTTTCGCCGGTCTTGCCGTCTTGCCCGCCGTAAACGGCGCCGCGCTCTTCGGCAAGTTGCTGGATGGCCGGGAAGCTGGCGCCCAAGGAGGGAGTGAAGTTGATGTAGGGCCAACCCATGTCGATCGCGGCCCACGCATAGATCGCGCTGGCCGGGATGATGTCGGCATGATGATGGCACTGCGTGGGAGCCGTCAGCCTCTCCAGCGAATGATGCACGTCCTTCAACGCGAACGGTGGCTCGGTGGACGCAAGATTCAGCACGACGACCTGGTCGAGCTGGTGCCGCGCTTTGAAGTCGAGCAGGTCTTGCTTGATGCGTTCGACGGCCACGAGCGGATCGTTGAGCTGCTGGACCTCGGGCAGGTCAGCCATCCCCTCGATGGTCTTGCCAGTATTGAAGACGGTGCCCGGTCGGACGTTCTCTTGCCAGGTCTCGAGGTCGGGCAGGCAGGCATCGACGATGTCGGGATCGAAGACGTTGGAACGCTTCTGGAAATCGCGGACGGCCTCGCGGTAGCCCGTGCGACGGACATCGTGGCCGCCCACCACGATCGCGCCGGGCGCATCGAGGTCGATCCCTTCGAAGAGGGGCAGCTCCGTGGTGAGGCCAACGCCATCGATCAGCTGACGCCGGAGGGCAGCCAGCCCGAGGGCCACGGTCGTGCCGACGCCCCCGAGGGCGCCGATGATCCACAATCCAACGCGTCTTTCGCTCATGGCAAGTCCATCTTCAGGTAGGAGGAATCCCAAGGGCGGGCAATGCAAAGCATATGCCGCGCGGTGGCGGCCGGACAGCCACTCGTTTTCCAGGTTTTCTTCAGCGAATCCCGCGCGAGGCTGCCCCTTCTGGTCAAGCTTTGACCAGCGCTGGCTAACTGGTGACGATTCTCCCATGCCGGGGAACGCTGGTCAAGTTTCCAGATCGTCATCTTCTCGTAAATACGGCGTGTCCGAACGCCATGTTCGCGGGGGAGTTGAGAGGTACAATCAAGTCATGAGTGAGCTGTGTCTGGTCACCGGGGGCGCGGGGTTCATCGGTTCCCATCTGGTCGAAGGGCTACTCGCCTCGGGCCGCCGCGTACGTGTGCTCGATGACTTTAGCACCGGGCAGCAAGCCAATCTCGCCACGCATCAAGTCGAGACGGCCCAGGGAGATGTGGGCAGCCCGGCCGATGTCCAGCGTGCCATGGCCGACGTGCAGATGGTCTTTCACCTGGCGGCGCTCGCCTCGGTCCCGTTGAGCCTCGACAAGCCGGCCGCAAGTCACCATGTGAATCTGACCGGTACGGTTCATGTGCTCGATGCGGCCCGGCGGGCCGGAGCAACGCGCGTCGTCATCGCTTCCAGCAGCGCGGTCTATGGCAACTCCGCGGGCGACTTGCAGCGCGAGAGCGACGTGCCCGAGACGCTCTCGCCCTACGCCGCCAGCAAGCTGGCGGGCGAATACTACGCCCAGGCCTTCACACGCTCGTTCGGGCTGCAAACAGCCTGCGTGCGCTTCTTCAACATCTTCGGGCCGAGACAGCGCGACGATAGCCCGTATTCGGGGGTGATAGCCCTGTTCGCGGCCGCACTGGCGGCAGGGCGCACGCCGACCATCTTTGGCGACGGCTTGCAATCGCGCGACTTCACTTTTGTCACCGATGCGGTGCAGGGGCTCATCAAGGCCAGCGAAGCAGCCGGCGCCGCGGGCGCGTACAACATTGGCACCGGCCAGCGCACCACGATCCTCGACCTCTTCACCACCATGAAGAGGCTGCTGGGCTCGACCATCGAGGTGCAACACGGGCCGCCCCGCGCCGGCGAGGTCAAGCATTCCTGCGCCGATATTTCCCGCGCCCGCCGCGAGCTCGGTTTTCAGCCCGCCGTCTCGTTCGAAGAAGGACTGCGTCGCACACTCGACTGGTATCGCACACGATGAACACATCAGCCGCACAAAGTCTGGAGCAGAAGCTGAACAGCAAGCAGGCCGTGATCGGCGTGCTGGGGCTGGGCTACGCCGGGCTGCCCCTCGTCGAGGTCTTCGTGCAAGCGGGCTTCCGCGTGCTTGGCTTCGACGTCGATCCAGCGAGAGTGGCCCGCCTGGAAAAGGGGGAAAGCTATATCCGCCACATCGCGAGCGCGCGGGTGCGGAGCTGGCGCGAGGGCAACGACTTCCGGCCCACCACCGACTTCGCCCGGCTGGCAGAAGTCGACGCGGCGCTTCTCTGTGTGCCCACGCCGCTCACCGAAGCGCGCGATCCCGATCTGACTTGCGTGCTGGCAGCGGCACGCGCGTGTGCGGGCTGTCTGCGGCCCGGCATGCTGGTCGTCTTGCAGAGCACCACCTATCCAGGCACGACGCGCGAGGTCGTCTTGCCCGTCCTGGAAGCAGGTGGCTTGAAGTGCGGCAGCGATTTCTTTCTTGCCTTCAGCCCGGAGCGCGAGGATCCGGGCAACCCGCACTATTCCGCGGGCAACATCCCGCGCGTGGTCGGCGGCATCGATTCGATCAGCGGCCGGCTGGCCGGTGTGCTCTATCGCGTCGCGCTTGCCCAGGTGGTGGAAGTGACCTCCGCCGAGGTTGCCGAGGCTTGCAAGGTGCTCGAGAATACCTATCGCGCCGTCAACATCGCGCTCGTCAACGAGCTCAAGGTCCTCTACGACCGCATGGGCATCGACATCTGGGAAGTGATCGAGGCGGCGCGGACCAAGCCGTTCGGTTATCAGCCCTTCTTCCCCGGGCCAGGTTGGGGGGGCCACTGTATTCCCATCGATCCGTTCTACCTCGCCTGGGTGGCGCGCAAGCAGGGCTGCCCGACGCGTTTCGTCGAACTGGCGGGCGAGGTAAACACCGCCATGCCGGCTTATGTGGTCAGCCGATTGTTCGATGCTCTCAACGCCCGCGGGCAGGCCATCAAGGGGAGCCGCATCGGCCTGATCGGCATGGCCTACAAGAAAGACGTGGACGATCCGCGCAACTCGCCCGGCGTGGAGTTGCTGGCTTTGCTCACGGAGAAAGGGGCCGAGGTCAGCTATCACGATCCCTACTTGCCCCGGCTGCCCGCCAGCCGCCGCGTGCCGGACGAGCTGGCCAGCCAGCCCCTCACCGCGGAGTATCTTGCCGCCCTTGATTGCGTCGTTATCGTCACCGATCACTCGAACCTCGACTGGGACTGTATTGTTCACCAGTCAAAGCTGGTAGTCGACACACGCAACGCCACGCGCGACGTGCATGTCCATCGGGACCGTATTGTGAAAGCGTGAGCAGTAGCCAGTGACCAGGGACCAGTGGCCGCTCGATTGATCCACGTTACAAGGCCCACCCGGTTCGCCTGTTCTCCGTGGACCGTTTCTGCTATCACACGAGTGACCAATGACAAGTGACCAGTGACCAGTGACAAGTGACCAGTAACAAGTGGCCGATAACAAGTGACTAATGACCAATGACAAGTGACCAATGAAACGAACCCTCCTCAAATCGAAGATCCACCGGGCCACGGTGACCGATGCCAACCTCGATTACGAGGGCAGCATCACCATCGACCGCGATCTGTTGCAGGCGGCCGACATCGTCGAGTTTGAGCAGGTCCAGGTCTACGACGTGACCAACGGCAATCGCCTGACGACCTATGCCATGGTGGGTGAGGCGGGCTCGGGAGTGATTTGCCTGAACGGGGCCGCTGCCCATCTCGTGCATCCGGGCGACCTGGTCATCATCGCCAGCTATGCCGAATACGAAGAGACCGAACGGCGCAGCCATCAACCGAAGATTGTCCTTGTGGATGAACGCAACCGCCGCCGCGAATCGGTCCACGCCTGATGCAGACTCTCGTTCCCACGCTCTGCGTGGAAACGCACCACCCCGCCGCTCTGCGGCGAAAACTTGTTCGTGGACGGGCACCAGGCAACAAGGTCACCGCTTCTTCTCGAACTCCAGCGATTCTTCGACGGTGCGGACGAGCTCGGGGTCTTCTCCCTTGAGACGGGAGACGAAGCGCTTGGCCTCCGGCTTCGGGCAGGACAGGGCATACCGGACAATGCCGCGCTTGACGATCGGCGCGTCGAAGCCTTTCTTGCCGTACTGGGCCAGCACCTTGTCGGTGAGGTCCCACATCTGCCACTTGCGCAGATCTTCCACGGCGAGGTCGGCAATGTCGCCCTGTTCGACGACGATGCCCAGGGCCCGCAGGATCTGGTCCTTGGCGTCGTCCGGTTTCCAGCCGTGATAGAAGCGGACGGTGCGGAGGACGGCGAAGCGTTCATTGAAGGGCTTCTTGGTGTCCTTGAGACGGTCGCACAGATGGTCCCAGCCCTCGCGCGGGCGGAGCTGGATGTAGCCCCCCAGAATGCCGTCGATGGCTGCGAGCGACCGGTCGTCGGATTTCTCGAGCAGTTGCTTGAGCATGAGGGCGTCGCGATCGCTGCCACAGGCGCCCAGCAAGAAACCGTATAGACTGAGGCGATGCGTGGGGGTGTTGGGATCGGTCAGCCAGCTCCGCAGTTTTTCCGGTGCGAACTTGCCCGCCACCTTGCCGATGTCGGCGTCGTTGGCCTTGGCAAACTCGAGGAAGGCGTCGTTGGCGATCTCCGCATCCTTGTGTTCGAGGAAGTCGAAGTAGTAGGGCAACAACTTCTCGGCGTTGTCCGTCTTGAGGGCCAACGCCCCTTCCAGGTACTTGATCATCGCATCCGACTTCACCGGCATGCCGCGATAGGGATCGACGCGGCCATTGAAAATGTCGCAGAAGACCAGGTACTGGGGCGGCTTCTTGGGATCGGGCACGGGCACATAGCGGGGCAAGGTGAGCACGTTGCGATCCTTGAGAAACGGATCGGGCTTGATGGCCTTGTCGATCTTGAGTTTGGTGGTGCCGCCGCGCGGATCGTCGGCAATGGGGGTCGATTCCGTGAGGGCTCCGAACAGGACCATCTTGGCCTGACCGGCATCTTGCCGCAGGGTTTGAGTCTGCAAGCTGCCCGCGCATAGGCTGCAGGCATGAACACTGGCCAGCGAGAGGGTGGGCACGACCAGGAGGATCACGAGCAAGACAAGGAAAAGACGGCGTGCCATGGGTTCGATCTCCAGGACCAGAATCGGCCGAAAAGGCCAACCCCACAGTAAGCGATGCGCGGCGGGCACGACAAGATCTTTCCCGTCGCCAGAGAGTAGTCGGACG
>JBFWSD010000172.1:0-9006 GCA_050248575.1 Gemmataceae bacterium | reverse complement strand
GTGTGCTGGTGGAGGAGCCAGAAAATGCCGGGATAGAACCCGTCGCACCAGTGGGTCCAGGCCTCGGCGTCCGCGGGCCACTGGCCCTTCACGGTGTACATCGGGTAGTAGCCCGGATGCTGCTCGCTGAGGCGGCGGCATTGCCGGTCGACAAACTCGATGGCCCGGCTGAAACTCTCATTCGACATCACTTCCTCCGGGTCGCGACAAACAATCTCTGGCGACTTTTTACGCCCGTCTCGGTATTCTGGAAGGAGAAACCGATTTCCAAAGGGAGTGAACATGGTCAACAGGCATGTGTGGTGCGGGCTCTTGCTGATCCTGGCCGGGCTGCTCTTCGCCGCCACCGGCCACGCCCAGGAAACACTGAAGGCGGGCATCTGCAACAGCTTCTTCACCGATATCCCCGACGGCAAGGCCAAGGGCTCCATCAAACAATTCGAAGATTACCTGCGTGGGCAGACCGAGCAACAAGGCGAGTTCGTCAAGATCAAGGATCCCATCGAGCTGGCCGACCGTATGGGCCGCGGCGACCTGCACCTGGGCGTCTTTCACGGTTACGAGTTCGCCTGGGCCATGAAACGCGATCCCAAGCTGAAGATCCTGGTGCTGGCCGTCAACGACAAGATCGGCATTCACGCCCACATCTACGTGAACAAGGACAGCAAGATTGCCAGCTTCGCGGACCTCAAGGGCAAATCGCTGGCCATCCCCGAATACACGCGCGCCTTCTGCAAGTTCTACCTGGCGCGCACGTGCGAGAAGAACGGCACCACCGTGGACAATTATTTCGGCAAGGTGACGCGGCCCCAGAGCGTCGAGGACGGGCTGGACGACGTGGTCGACGGCGTGGTCGATGCGGTCATCTGCGACGAGGTGGCTGCCGCCGGCTTCCAGGAACGCAAGGCGGTCCGATTCGCGAAACTGAAGAAAGTCGACGAGTCGCCCGCCTTTCCCACCGGCGTGATTGCCTACCACGAAGGCTCCGTTACCGAGCGGGCCGTCGACAAGATGTACAAGGCCCTCAAGGGGGCCAAGGACAATGCCGACGGCAAGCAGATCCTCCTCAACTGGCGCATGACCAGCTTCGAGGATGCTCCCAAGGACTTCCACAAGCTGCTCGAGGAAACGCTGGAGCGCTATCCACCACCCAAGAAGTGACCGCGTCAGTTCGCGTCGGGATCGTCGCTGCCGTGGCGGGTGCCCAGCGCGATCCAGGCATCCTTGCTGACCGAATCAGTGACGAAGCGAACGGAGGCGTCGGCGAGCACGACGTTGACGCCGCCGCCGTGATAGCTGCGCGCGGCGAAGTGGCCCGCCGAGCCCGTGATATTGATGCAATCGCGGCGCTGGGAGTTGGGCTGCAAGGTGTGCGTGTAGTAGCTCTGGTGGATGAGCCCGCGATAGTATTGCAGCCCGCGGTCGTTGAAGGTGTAAGGGGGCGACTCGCAGGCCACGGGCGGCACCGTGTACTGGCTGGCCGTCATGGGGAGCGTGGGCAGCCAACTCGGCGGCGTCAAGCGCTTCACGTCGAGTTCGTCGCTCTGCGGGCTGGCGCCGCGCTTGATCTCGGCAAACATGACGGTGTTGGTGGTGCCGTCGCGGATATCGCTGAGGCGGATGGTCTGGCCGCGGGCAAACACGCCGCGCAGTTGCATCGGCTTGGCGGCGGACCCCGAGCCCTCCGAAACGGCGCCATGAGCGCCCAGGTTGCCAAGATAGTTGGTGCGGCCAGTCGCCGAGGAACTCGCCGGATCGATGTACGCACCCCGTGAAGGATCGGACGGGCAGAGGAAAGTAGCAATGTCACCGGCGCGGCCCGCCGCGTTGACCGCCGCACTGTGCGCATCCTGCGCCAGATCGAACTTCTGATAACGCACGTCCTGGTCGAGATAGGGCAACAACGCCGCCAGCATCGAGCCGTCAAAGGCGTCGGCGCTCTGGCCCAGCGGCAACTGCCCGGTGAGCGAGGAGAAGCTGTGCACGGCAATACCGATTTGCCTCAGATTGTTGGAGCAAGCGGTCCGGTTGGCGCTTTCGCGGGCCTTCTGAATGGCGGGCAGCAGCAAGGCGAGCAAGACTCCGATGATGGCAATCACGATGAGCAGTTCGACCAGCGAAAAGGCCCGACGCTTCATCTCGCCTCCCGGACGATGGTGGGTGATCATGGCGACCGTGCCGGGCAGAGTCTCGCACGGCGACAAGCACGACAGCGCCGCACATGACACTCTGTTTTCCATCTGTCGGGCGTCAATCACTCGGTGGCCAGCCTGACCTGACCATTGCCGATCTTCTTTACGATCAAAGTATGGGTTCCTGGCGACACGGGCAACCAATCACCTCACCTTGCGAGCCCTCCTGAAAACGCATCCCTCACGCCCCACCGCTCGCCAACACGGGCAGCTCGACGCAGAAGAGCTTCGCGAACAGTTTCTGAGTATGGCTGTGACCGAGGCGCAGACGCAGGAACTGATCGCGCAGCCAGCACAGGGCGCGGCTGTCCACCTGGAAGAAGCGGCCCAGGGAGCGCGAGTTGCGAATGACCATGGCGGTCCGTTCGTGGCGGCGGGCCTCGTAGTCGCGCAGGCCCGCTTCGAGAGACTCGGCCCGCCGCAGGGCATCGGCCAGCACGACCGCGTCTTCCAGGGCCTGGCACGCACCCTGGCCCAGGTTGGGAGTGGTGGCATGAATGGCATCGCCCAGCAAGGTGACCGGCCCGTTGCCCCAGGGCCAGCTGGCGGGCCGATCCAGAATGGCGCCGCGCAGCAGTGCTGTTTCATCCGTGGCGGCAGCCAGCTCTTGAAACGGGGCACAGCAGCTCGCGAGGAACCCGCGCACCTCGTCCTTGACGGGCTGCCCACTGGGTTCGGGATCGCGGAGGTTTCTGGCGGCGAACCAGTAAACGCGGCCGCCGCCGATCCGCAGCGCGCCGGCGTGCCCCCCGGGCAGCAAGCAGACCTGCGACGTCTGCGCGGGCAGCCCGGGCGGATCGCTCGCGACGATGCCGCGCCAGGCCACGTAGCCCGCATAGCGCGTCGGCGTTTCGCCGAAGAGGTCACGGCGCACCACCGAATGGATGCCGTCGGCGCCGATGAGCAGGTCGGCCCGTTCTTCTTGCCCGTCGGCGAAGCGGGCGGTCACGCTCCTGGCAGTGCTGGCGATGGACACGCACTCGCGGCCCGCGTGTACGCGCGCGCGGTCGACGGACTCGAGCAGGATGCGTTGCAGCTCGGCGCGGTGGATGCACACGGACGAGGCGCCGGCGCGGCGAAACAGTTCGGTGAAGTCCATCTCGTCGAGGAGCTGCCCGCGCGGATCGAGAGACTGGCCCTTGTGGAAGGCGTAGCCCGCGGCCTGCACGGGTTGTTCGAGCCCCAGCCGGCGCAGGGCCGTCATGGCATTGGGCCAGAGCGAGATGCCGGCGCCGACCTCGCGAATTTCCGGGGCGCGTTCGCAGACCACGGCATCGAAGCCGACCAGCTGCAGGGCGCGGGCCGCGGCCAGCCCGCCGATGCCGCCGCCAATGATCAACGCTCTCTTGCCTGTGAAGTCGGCCATTGTTTCACCATTTAGAGAGGTCGTTTGTCTTTTCGGCTTCGCGCCGCGGGCAGCCCTGTTAGTGTATAGGTAGGCCTCCGCCGCGCGGCGAAAGGATGTGCTCACCTCTTTGCGAGGACCTTCCCCATGTACGAACGCTTCACCGATCGGGGCCGCAAGGTCATGCAACTGGCCCAGCAAGAGGCCCGCCGCTTCAACCATGAATACATCGGCACCGAGCACGTCTTGCTCGGGCTGATCAAGGAAGGTTCCGGAGTGGCGGCCAACGTGCTCCGCAATCTCCATGTCGACCTGCGCCGCGTGCGCCTGGAAGTGGAAAAGATCGTACACTCCGGCCCGGCCGACTGGCCGCAGACGGGCTACAAGCTGCCCCTCACGCCGCGCGTGAAAAAAGTCATCGAGTTCGCCAGCGAGGAGGCCCGCTACCTCCAGCACAACTACGTTGGCACCGAGCACCTCTTGCTCGGGCTGATCCGCGAGACCGAGGGGGTCGCATCGCAGGTGCTGATGAACCTTGGGTTGAGGCTCGAAGCGGTGCGGGCCGAGGTGCTGCGCCTGCTCCGCATGCCCGCCGACACCGAGGCGCCTCCGGAATCGAGCCGGCTTGCCTATCTGCATGAGCTGCCGCCCCACATTCAGCCGCAGGTTCAGGATCTGCTCGCCCGCATCGACGAGATCAGCGTGCGTAAAGTGCAGGCGGTGGCCGAGCAGAACTTCGAGCTGGCAGCCCAGCTGCGCGATGAACAGGAGAGGCTGAAGCAGGAACGCGACGCCCTCTTGCGCGTGACGCCACAGCAACTGCCGCGCAACCTGCGCGAGTACGAAGTGTATGTGCCGCTGGTGGAAGCCCAAGCGGAGAAGGTGGAGGCCGTCCGCCAGAAGATCGTGGCCCGCTTCGAGGGCTGCCTCTTCACCCGGCAGGAAGTGGCGGGCCGCTTCGCCGTCGGCCCGATTATTTTCGACTGCAAGCACGTGGGCGTCTTTCGCTTCCTGGCCGACGAGGTCGAACACGCCGCCGACTTCCTGCGTCAGCTCCAGGAAGAGGCGGTCACGCAGCTCAAGCTCGGCCCGCTCGCCGTCGTCGAAAAGAGTGCAAGTGTGGTCCTCTGACTAGCTCATGGCGGCGGGCGGCGGCGCGGCCGCGGGCGGCTCGCTCTCCGTCCGATGCAGCGACCGATAGAGCCGGTAGACGCCATACGCCACCACCAGCCAGGGCAGCAAGAAGATCGTGCCGATGGCGATCAGCTTCAAGCTCCAGGCGAAGCCCAGGAAACTGTTCTTGAGCCCGGATTGCAGCTGGGCCACTGGCCCTTCGGTGGTGGGCACCAGGGGTTGATTCGAAATCGTCACCTCGAGGAACGCCCGCGCCTGCTTGCTGGCGGGCACCGGGTTCGGTTCGACATTGAAACCGGAGACAGTGCCCGCCGCCCTGAATTTCTCGACCAGCTCGGCAGCGGCCGACAGCGGCACGTCGAACTTCAGCCTGGCGGAAACCACGCCGTATGGATCTTGCGAAATGGGCTGGTCGAGCATCAGCCCGTCGCGCTCGGCCACCAGCCCCTTGAAGGACTGCACGGTCTGTTCGACGTCGTCGACCTTGAGGCCGAGCGTGATCAGCTCGCGGGGCACGATGTCGCTGGTCAGCCGGACGGTGTAGCCCACCCGGCTGTCGATGGTGGCGCCGGTGTCGGTGGCGCGGCCCACGTTGCGAGTGTAGATGTCCCCCGCGCGGGCGAGGGCCGCTTCGATCGCCGCTTGCTTGTCGCGCGGCACGTCGAACTGCAAGAGGGCCGTCATGTGTTTCTGCGTCAGCTCGCTGAGCTGGGCCACCTGGATCCAGGCGCCGGCAGCCCGGGCCGCCTCGCGCACTTCCTGGAAGGCGGCGGGCACTTGCCGCGTGGCCAGCGTGATGTCGCTCGATTCGCGCGGCATCACGTGGGCGAACCCCGCCAGCGTGATGACGAAGCCGCGCTTGGCCTCGGTCAGATTCTTCTGCTCGGTCGCTTCGACGACCTGCCGGTTGATTTCCTCGCCCAGCGTGAGAATGTCGGCGAGCACGCCGCCGGCGTTGTCGGTCTGCACGTGGAACTTGATCTCGGCGCTGCTGGCGTTGCCCGGCTTGCGGTCGAGCTTGGTTTCCATGACCTGCCCGCTGGCCTTACGCACCACGTTGAGAACGGCCTGGTAGTTGGCGGCCACATCGGCGGTGACCAGGCCAAGTTGCACCGTCTCGCGCGGCTTCAGCTTCGAGGCGTTGTAGATCGACACGAAGAAGTTGGTCAGCTTGTGCTCGACCTTGACGTTGGGGGTGATGGCGCCCGAGCCCCCTTCGGCCTGCTGCTGGCGATCGACTTCCAGGCGGGCCACCTTGCCCAGCTGGTGCAGGCGATCGCGGAGCGGTCCAGCCGCCTCCGGCTTCACCTCGAAGTGCAGCACCGCATTGAAGGCCCCGGGCTGGGGCTGCTTCAGCTCGGAACGGAAGACGCGCCCCTTGGCCTCGGCCACCGCGGCCTGGGCCGCGCGATAAGCCTTGTCCACGTCTTCCGTCTCGATGCCCATGTCGATCCGCTCGGTTTCCTGCACCGCGAAAGGAGTGGTGATCGACCGCTCGAACAGGTGAATGGTCAGCGTGGCCAGGGCGATCTGGCTGTTGTAAGTGCGGATCTCACTCTCGTAGGACTTGATGCGCGTCTGCCACTCGCCCAGCTCTTTCTCGGCGGCGAGCAGGTCCTTGATCTGCCCCTTGGCCTCTTCGATGATCTTGAGCAGGCGTTTTTCCATGACGCGGGCCGCATCCAGCTTGGCCTGCGTATCGTTGTAGACGAGGGTGATGTCGCGGCTGCCCAGGCGTTGCCGCTTCAGCTCGCCGAGGGCACGCAGCTTGAGCAGCAGCGTCTCGAGCCGTTCGGGCGGCACGCGCACCGTGATGGTCCCCTGCGTCTTGCCGTTGGGCTGCTGCGAGCTTTCCATGCTGCCGATCAGCCCTTTCTCCTCGCCGACGATCTTCTGGATGCGTTCGACGGCCGATTCGAAGGAATCGACCTCGAACTCCATCTCGCCGGTGCGAATGACCTTGCGGGCGGGCGGCGCGTTCTCGGCGGGGGGCGGCTCGCCCGGCTTTTCCGCGGTGGGCTCCGGAGCCAAATCCGACGCTGCGGGATCCTTCGGCTGAGGCGCAGGCATTTCGGGCGCAGGTTCGATCTTTTCCCGGTCGCGTTCGGCGGGCACAAAGCGATCAACGTCGTTATTGTTGCCTCCCTGACCCCCTTGGCCTCCCTTGGTCTGCGCGTCCCCAAGAAAGATGCTGTCGACTTGCGGTCGCAGGCCGGGTGTTGCGGGCGGGACACCGCCAAAGCCGCCGCCGAAGTTGTTGCCCGCGAAGCCGCCGCCGCCAACAAAGCTATTGTTGTAATAGAACTGGTTGCCCAGGCCCCCCGCGCCAGGTCCGCCGCCAAAACCACCATTCATCGGTGCGCCACCGGCGACGCCCCAGCCGCCGTAGCCCGGAGTCACACCCATCACGGGAGGCGCGTCTACACCCGGATCAGCATTCGCATTATCTCTCTCAAGGTCCTTTATTTCGTCGTTGAGCTTCTCGGCATTCGTCCTCCGATCCATGATGCGCTGGTGCATGGACCAGGCCACGTCGTCGGCATTGCCCTTCGTTTCCGGCCCTCGCGAACCGAGAGTTAGTCCCTGATTACGCGGAGGCGGATCCCACGCCGCGATTTCGCGTGAGGCTGAAGTACCCTTGTTGCCAACGATGCTTCCCTCTTCCACGAACGAACCCAGGACCGCGAGCAAGACAACGGCCGCCGCCGCCAGGCCGAACTTCAGGGCCACTGGCAACCTGATCGTGCGCGCTTTGGGAGCCGGCGCGGGCTGCACACGCAGGCTCTGAATCATGCGGTCTTCCAGCCCGGGCCGAGGCCGATCCGTCACGAACAACGACACCAGCTCCCGATCGAAGCTCTTCGCCTCGGCCAGCGCTTGCTGGCACGCAGCGCAAGTGCCGACGTGTTGGTCGAGGCGATCGCGCTCGGCCGCCTCCAGCCCGCCTGCCACGTAGCTGGCCAGGTTATCCGTCGTCCAGGAATGGTCCGACATGGTCGTCTCCATATTCCGTCTCTGCTCAGTGTCCGTTGCCCAGGTCGCGGCTACCCAGTTCCTCGCGCAGCAAGTGCAGCCCGCGATGAAGCAGGCCGCGCAGCGAGCCGTTGGTCAGCCCGAGCTGGACGCAGATCGTCTCGTAATCGGCCCCCGAGATATACCGGAGCGTGAGGGGCAGCCGATACTCTTCGGGCAACGACCGCAGCACCGCCAGCACTTGCTGACGTTGTTCTTCTTGCTGGGCCCGTTGTTCGGGGGCCTGTTCCCTGCCCGCAACGCGGTCGAGCGTCTCGGCCTTGGCGAGCGGGCCGCTGTTCCTTTTCTGCCGCTGCTCGCGGCGGGCGGCATCGATCACCACGTTCTGGGCGATGGTCAAGAGCCACGAGCGAAACTTGCCCGCTTCTGACAGGCTGCCCAGCGAACGATACGCCGACAGCAAGGTTTCCTGGAGCAGATCCTCGGCCCGGTGGGTGTCGCCCGTTTCCAGGTACAATCGGGCGAAGACCAGCCTGGAGGTACGCCGCACCAGTTCCTCGAAGGCGGCACGATCCCCCCCACGGGCTTGTTTCACCAGTTCTTGCTCGACGTCCGTCATTCAGTGGCTCTCCACCCCAGAAGACGCGAAATCACGTGCCGGCGCGCGCAAAAAAGCAATCAGCTTTCAGCGATCAGCTTTCAGCCCAAAGACCGGCTTGTACGACGTAAACCTGCTCGACACTGGGACCTTCGATGATAGCATAGAAGCGGCTGCCAATCAGTATTTGGATCATCGCTGAAAGCTGACTGTCATGGAATTGGTGCAGACAACAACCCGCGACGGGCTCCGCCTAGACGGGCTTTACCAGCCCGGCTCGTCGGGCGAGGCCTTCTGCCTCGTGCATGGCACGGGCAGCAACTTCTATAGCTCCGGGCTGCTGGGCGCCTTTGCGGATAAGCTCGCCGCGGCGGGCCACACTCTCCTCCGCATCAACACGCGGGGCCACGACCTGATGTGCAGCGCGGCCACCACGCGCGGCGGCAAGCGCCTGGGCGCCGCCTACGAGGTGGTCGACGATTGCCGCCACGACCTGGCTGCCTGGATCGACTGGCTCGGCCAGAAGGGCAGCCCGCGCGTGACGCTGATCGGCCACAGCCTGGGGGCGGTAAAATGCCTCTACGCCCTGGCCCAGGACACGGCGCTCGAGGTTCGCGCCGTGGTGGCCGTGTCGCCGCCGCGGCTTTCTTACTCCTGGTTCTGCCAGAGACCGGAAGCCGCCACGTTCCTGGAAACCTATCAGCGGGCTGAAGCTCTGGTGCAGGGGGGCGAGGCGGGCAACTTGATGGAGATCACGTTGCCCC
>JBFWSD010000171.1:0-9006 GCA_050248575.1 Gemmataceae bacterium | reverse complement strand
AGAACGGGGACGGGCTGCTCACGGTCAAGCAGCGCTACGCCCAGCGTTACAAGGCAGCCGTCAAGAACAACGGCAATGCCAAGCTGCCCGTTGGTCTGCAGATCGCACTTGCCGAGTCTGCCTTCACCCACGGGCTCTTCGAGCAATTCCACAACGACATGGCCGAACTGGCCAAGAACCATCCCGCTGCTGCGGAGGCGAAATCGTATCTCCAGTGCGAGGAATCGCTCAAGAAGTCGCTGGCCCTGGAAACCAATCTGCTGGCCTGGAAGGATCGGTTACACGGCTTCGGCCTCGAGCGCAGCTCCCATTACGGTGTGCTGTATCACCTGGCGGGCAATCAGGTGGAAGCACTGCAGCGAGCCCGCGACCTGACCAAGCAGCTCGAGGACAACTATCGCACGCTCTATCACTGGTTCGCGCTCAAGGGGATCGAGCTGCCCCAGCCGGCGCAGCGGCTCGTGGTGATCCTGGTCGACGAGGTGAGCGAGTTCAACGACCTGCACAAGGCGTTCGACGAGCCGCCGCTCGCGGCCGACGGTTTCTTCTCGCGGCGCGACGGGGTGGCAGTGTTTTCGGCGCGGCCGCTCGACAAGGCCTACGACGCCCTCGAAAAATCGACCCGCGATCTCTGGCGCAGCGGCTGGAACAAGGAAAGGCTGCTCAAGGGGGAGGGCAAAGCAGGTGCTCAGCCCCCGGAAATCGCCGAGAACCAGGAAAAGGCCCTGCTACTCAAGGCCATGGAAGACGAAGCATTGAAAGAGACGATCAGCCAGGTGGGCAGCCGCCAGCTGTGCACTTCGCTCGGGCTGGTGCCCCGCGCCGTGGCCGTGCCCGAATGGCTCCAGTCGGGCATCGGCAGCTTCTTCGAGACGCCCAAGGGCTCCTACTGGGGCGGCACCTCCGCTCCGCACTGGACCTACCTGGTGAAGTATCATGTCTGGGCCAAGAAGAAGAAACTCGACAAGCCGGAAGTGGCCCTGCGCAAGGTCATCACCGACGAGTACTACCGGCAGGCCCTCTTGAGCGGCAACCCGGATGACATGATGCGTGCCCGCACGATGTCCTGGGCGCTGGTCTTCTATTTGATGCAAGACCGCAATCGCCGCCCGGAGTTGCGTGCTTACTTCGATACGCTGGCGCAGCTGCCCCGTGATCTCGATTTCGATACCGAAGTCTTGCTGCGGGCCTTCGGCAAGGCCTTCAACTGCCTCGACCCGAAGGACCCAACCAAGATCGACGAGGCCGAGCTGGCCCGGATTGCCAGCCGCTGGGACCGCTTCATCATGGACACACCGATCGAGGTGCAAGAAGCCTGGAGCCTGGGGCTGAAGCGCGAAGAATTGACAGAGAAGAAGAAGGAAGCCCGCTTCCAGCCCGGCTTCAATCCGAATGCTCCGGTTGGACCTGGCGGCGTGCCCGTTGGCCCGGGGGGTGTGCCTGTTGGCCCGGGAGGCGTGCCTGTCGGTCCTGGCGGGCGACCTGGCGTCCCGATTGGTCCGGGAGGAGTACCGCCCGGCCGATTCCCGGGCAACCCCGATTCGTGATCGTCCCCAGGAACCATTCCTCAGCGCCGCTGGCGGTCGAACCGCCAGCGGCGTTTTTGTTGGCGGGCCGATTCTCATACATTTCTAACCGGCCCGCGTTACAATCGGTGGGGTTCAAATAGTGCCATATCGACGGTTTGCCTGAACACGTCCATGGAGACATCAAGATGTTGCCACGAAGCATGCGTGCAGGCTGTGCGATGCTGATCCTGGCGGGCGTCTGCGCCGGAGAGGCCAGGTCGCAGCGGTTTCGGCCGCAGCCCCAGGGTCCGGAGGCGCCCGCGGCGCCGAAATCGGCGCTGCTGACGTTCGAGGACTGGCAGCGAGCGCCGCTGACTCCCCTCAAGAAGGGCGAGATCGACCAGCTGGTGAGCCAAGAGCTGACCAAGAACAAGATCCAGCCCGCGCCGCTGACCACGGATGAGCAGTTCATCCGCCGGGCCACGCTTGACCTCACAGGCGCGTTGCCACTGCCCGCCGACGTCACCGAGTTCGTTGCCAGCAAGGAGACCGACAAGCGGGCCAAGCTGATCGACAAGCTGCTCGAGAGCGATGAATACGCCCGGCACTGGTCGCGTTACTGGCGCGACGTGGTGACAAATCGCCTGGCCGAACGGCGAGCCCTGCTGTTCGTGCGGCCCTTCGAACAGTGGCTCTACACCGAGATCAAGGCCAACAAGTCGTGGGGCGAGATGGCGCGGGCCATGATCGCCGCCGACGGGGCCATCCGCAGCGACGAGGTGGACAAGAACGGGGCTGCCTTCTTCCTGGCCAGCCGCCGCGGCACCGACGCGGTCAACGAGCGGGCCGCCGAGACGGCCCGCGTCTTCCTGGGCATCCAGATCCAGTGTGCCCAGTGCCACGATCATCCGTTCGATCAATGGCGGCGCGTGCAGTTTCATGAGTTCGCCGCCTACTTTGCCCGCACGGGCGAAAGACTCGTCCGCGACGGCAATCGCCAGCTTGGCGTGGAACTTGTCGGCCGCCGTTTTGGCGAACATCAGATGCCCGCCGGAGACGAGCCACGCAAGACTTTCACGACCCATCCGCGCTATCTCGACGGCACCTCGCCGGGCAAGAACCTCGATGACGTGGCCCGCCGCAAGGCACTGGCCGATCAGATCGTCGACCAGAAGAACTACTGGTTCGCCGCCGCCTACGTGAACCGCATGTGGGGCAGCCTCATCGGGCAATCGTTCTATGAGCCCGTTGACGACATGGGCCCGCAGAAGGGCGTCGTCTTCCCGATGGTGCTGACGCGTCTCACTGGCTCGTTCCGTGCGTCCAACTACGACATGAAGGGCCTGTTCCGCGACATCATGAACTCGCAGGCCTACCAGAGGCAAATCCGCCTGGGCGAATCTCCCAACGATCACCTGCACTTCGCGGGAGCCTACCCGACCCGACTCTCGGCCGATGCCATCTGGGATTCGCTCGAGCAGGTGCTCGGGCCGCTGTCGGCCGGGCGCGGCGGCCCGCCGCGCGGCGGCTTTGGCGGCTTCCGCTTCGGCATCGAAGGGCAATTCAAGGCCGAGTTCGCCTTCGATCCCTCATTGAAGGCCGACGACGTCGAGGGCAGCATCCCGCAGGCCCTCTTCCTCATGAACAATGCCGCCATCAATCAGAAGCTTCGCGCCGACGGCGACAACTTGCTGGGCCGCATCCTCAAGGCTTATCCCAAGGATGAAGACGCGCTGCGCATGGTTTATCTGCGCACACTGGCCCGGCAGCCCACGGCCCGCGAGCTGGCCCGCTGTCAGCAATACATCAAAGACACCGCCGAACGCGGAGAAGCCTTCGAGGACATTCTCTGGGCCCTCATCAACTCCACCGAATTCCAGTCGAAGCGCTGAGTCGGACGCGTGGGGCAGGTTTCCAACCTGCCACGGCGCAACGAAAGAACTATTGGGAGTCGCAGGGGGCAAAGGACAAATCATCTGTCGGTAGCGCCGCAGAGCGGCGAGGCGTGCGTTCCACGCAGAGCGCGGGAACGAGGTGCCGAGGTGACACCAGAAAGGAAACTTACCATGAAGCTGCAATCTCTGTGGCAGGTGCGAACGGGCCGTGACGGCGTGCTGAGCCGGCGGGCCTTCCTGGGCGTGGCCGGCGCAGGGGCCGCGGGTGCCTGCCTCGGTTGGAAAGACGCCGTGGCCCTCCATGCGGCCGAGCTTCGCAAAGAAGGCCGCGCCTGCATCCTCCTCTTCATGCGCGGCGGGCCAAGCCAGTTCGAAACCTTCGATCCCAAGCCCGGCGCCACCACCGGCGGGCCGACCAAGGGCATCGACACTGCCGTCTCCGGCATCCAGATCGCCGAGAACTGGCCCAACGTCGCCAAGGTCGCGGATAATATCGCCTTTATCCGCTCCATGAACAACCGCGAAGGGGAACATCTTCGCGCCAGCTATCAGCTGCACACCGGCTACGCTCCGTCCGGGGCGGTCAAGTATCCGTCGATCGGATCGGTCGTCGCCTCCGAACTGGGGCCGAAGGATTTCGATCTGCCCCACTACGTCAGCGTGGGGGGCGGCTTTGGCACGGTTGGCTCCGGATTCCTCGGCATGTCGGTGGCGCCGTTCGTGGTCAACAACCCCGAGCAGGTACCGAACAACGTGGCCCTGCCGGGCATCGCGGCCAACCGTTTCGAACGCCGGGTCGGGCTGCTCAAGGATCTCGAGACCGATTTCGCCAGCGCCGGCGGCGGCCCGCGCGTGGCCGCTCATCAAGACCTCTACAAGAACGCGGCCCGCATGGTGCTCAGCCCGCGGCTGGATGCCTTCAATCTCGCCAGCGAGACCGACGCCGTCCGCGACGCCTATGGCCGCAATGGCTTCGGGCAGGGCTGCTTGCTGGCCCGCCGCCTCGTCGAGCGCGGCGTCACCTTCGTCGAAGTCGGCATGAATGGCTGGGACACCCATCAAGACAATTTCAACCGCACCAAGACTCTGTCGACCACGGTCGACAAGGCCATGGCCAGCCTGATCACCGAGCTGAAGGAGCGAGGACGCCTCGACAAGACATTGATCATCTGGATGGGCGAGTTCGGCCGCACGCCGCGCATCAACGGCAACACGGGCCGCGACCACTATCCGCGTGCCTTCAATGTGGCCCTGGCCGGTGGCGGCATCAAGGGGGGCCGCGTCATCGGCAAGACCAGCGACTCGGGTTCCGAGGTAAAAGAACGGCCCGTCAGCGTCAACGACCTGTTCTGCAGCCTGTATCAGGCCCTCGGCATCAATGCCGGCAAGGAAAACATGAGCGGGCTGGGCCGCCCGATCAAGATCGTCGATGGCGGCAAGGCCGTCAGCGAACTGTTCTAGTCACAAGTCGAATCAACATCGCCGCTTGTGGTTTTGCAGCCCGCGAAATCACCAGCGGCGATTTCGCGCCAACGAAAAGCCCGCCTGCCCGTTGTAGAGGGTGCCAGGATGAGAATTTCTGGCATACGGAGCAGACAGGCATTAGATTGGAAGGGCGTGCCCATTTGAGACTCCTCAGTGTGGGACACGCTGTTTTCAACCAAGTAGCCTAACAGAGACAAGGTGGTTCGCTTGGCCAACGTGGACGAACCCCCCAAGCTGGACGACGAGACCAAACTGCTTCGTCGCGCCCGACGCGGCGACCGGTCGGCATTTGCCCCGGTCGTCGATCATTACTGGGATCGTCTTTACCGGTGGCTGTATCATCTGAGCCACGATCGGCATGAGGCTGAGGATCTGACCCAGGAAGCCTTCATGAAGGCACTGGGGGCCCTGGATAGCTTCCGCGACGGGAGCAACTTCCGGGCCTGGCTTTATCGCATTGCTTACAACGGGTTTGTCAACCTGAAACGAAAGGATGCGCGAAAACGAGAGGTGTTCCCGGCGCAGTTGCCGGCCACCGAAGAAGGGCCAGCCGAAATGCTCATGAGCCGCGAATCGCTCAAGATGCTGGCCCGGGCCGTGGGCAGGCTCCCCGACGACTTCCGCCAGGCGTTCATCCTGCGTGTGGAAGGGGAACTGTCTTTCCGCGAGATAGCCGACGTGCTCGACACCACCGAAGAAACGGCACGCTGGCGAGTGTTCAAGGCCCGGCAGAAGCTCATGGACGTGCTGGCCCCCCAACTGGAGCGCGAGAAACATGAACTGTAACCTCATCCAGCGGAACTTGCTCGATTGCGAGGACCCGCGTTGCCCCGACGCGGAGGTCCAGGAGCATCTGGGCAGCTGCCAGCCGTGCCACGACTGGCATCAGCGCCTCATGCAGATCGAGCACAACGCGCCGCGCGTGCCAATACCGCCCAGCACGAGGAAAGCCGATTTCCTCGCCCACCTGACGGAAGACGCCGCGGCTACCACGGTGTGCGACCTCAACTTTGTGGACACGCCGGTAGTGACGAGCCGCCCGCGCAAGCCGCAACGGCCCGCCCCGTGGTACGAGAAGTTCCCGAAGACCACGGAGTTCTTGCTCAAGCATCGCTACTACGTGAATGCCGCCATCGCCGCCGCGGCGGTGATCATCGTCTTCGTGGGCTGGTCGCTGTTCATGGGGCCGCGTCCGGAACGCAAGACGCAGTCCAGCGGCAATGAGCTGGCCAAGGTCAACTTCCACCACGATCCGCTGGTGGCCCGGCTGGTGCAATCGAACATTCGTCTGGCCCAGGCCGACTCGCTCGGCAAGCGGGCCGATGCTCTTCGCCGCGTCGCCACCGACCTGCACAAGGAAGCCGAAGGGCTGGCCCGTGCGGAAGGTGGCGAAGAGTTGCACCGCAACCTGACCTACATGAGCGAACACGTCAACGAGCGCCTGTCGCGCTATGGCGACAGCATCCACTTCCCGCGCAACGGCAACTCGCCGGTCAGCCAGCCCGAACGGGTGGCCGAACTGAAGCGAAATCAGCCGCTGATCACCTCATTGGTGAACCGGGCCCTCGAGCTGGCTTCCGAGATCGATCCGCTGCGGCGGGCCGAATCGTGCACCGCCATGGCCACCCTGTTCTCCGGCGAGCTCAATCAGCCCAACTGCGACAAGGACCGCACCCAGGAAATGGTCCACTACCTGCAAGACGTCTTGCGGCAGGGGGTGGCCCAGAACCTGACCACCGTGCGCGAAGGCGGCCTCGACGCCGACAAGGAAGGTGAGATGCGCCGGATCGTCCGCCAGGTGGCCGTCCTTACCCAGCCCCTCGAGCAACGGCTCAGCACGCAATCCGATGCCGACCTCCGCAAACTGGAGGAAGTGCTCCGCAGCAGCCGCACCGAGGTTGAGAACGTCTTGCGTATCTGACCCGCCTACTCCGAATCAACGAAGCCTCGCTGTCGAAGGACTGCGGGGCTTTTTCATTGGTCTTCTTCATTCGGGCAAAAGCAACGTGCCCTCCGGGGTAAGAAACCCTTCATCGTCAATCTGCATGACGCCGTCGGTTTGCGCGGCCAGCCAGCGGGCCAGTCGGCGCAGGCTCGCTGCCGCGGTCTCGTCTTCCTCGGCATGAAGCGTGAAGAGCTGTCTGGTACTGATGAGTTGCTGCATGAGGCGGGCAGCCTCGGCATGGCCCGTCTGTTCAACCCAGGCGGCCCAGGAATTCAGTTCGCCGCGCAGGCCTTCTTCCTCGCTGAGGTAGCGGTCCAGGACGATGATCTGGCTGCCCAGCTTCAGACGGGCCGCGAACCAGCCCTGCTCGTCACCGCGAAAATCGCCCGTGGCGTCGGCATGTTCTTCGCACAGAAACTCCAGCAGGCGGGCCGGCCCGGGAGCCGCTTCGCTCTTGCCAAAAACGCGATACCACTGGCTCATTTGCGATACTTCGGCGGTTCGGGCGGCTCGATGGCGGCAATCAGCTGCTTGATGACGTCTTCGCTCGATTTGCCCTCGGCCTGGGCCTGGAAGTTGGTGCTGACGCGATGACGCAGCACGGGGATGGCCACTTTCTTGATGTCGTCGATGGCGACGGAGAAGCGGCCATCCATGGCGGCCATCGCCTTGCCGCCCCAGATGAGATACTGCCCGGCGCGCGGGCCGCCGCCCCAGTCGACCATCTTCTTGACGAAATCGGGCGCGGTGGCATCGGCGGGCCGGGTGGCCCGCACCAGCCGGGCCACGTAATCGATGACATAATCGCCCACCGGCACGCGCCGTACCAATGCCTGCAAGTTGGTGATCGCCTTGGCGCTCAGCACCTTGGTCAAGGGGGCCGCTTCTTCCTTGGTCGTGGTCTGCAAGATACGCTTTTCTTCTTCCAGCGTGGGATAGTCGACCTTGATGTTGAACATGAAGCGGTCGAGCTGGGCCTCGGGCAAGGGATAGGTGCCTTCCTGCTCGATCGGGTTCTGCGTGGCAATGACGAAGAACGGGTCGGGCAGGTTGTAGGTGTGCTGGCCCACAGTGACCTGCCGCTCTTGCATGGCCTGCAGCAGGGCGGCCTGCGTCTTGGGGGGCGTGCGGTTGATCTCGTCGGCGAGGACGATGTTGGCGAAGATCGGCCCGGGCACGAAGCGGAACTCGCGCTTGCCGGCCTGCTCCTCCAGCACGGTGGTGCCAGTGATGTCGGAAGGCATCAGGTCGGGCGTGAACTGGATGCGTTTGAAGCTGAGGTCGAGGATTTTGCTGAGCGAGCTGACCATGAGGGTCTTGGCCAGCCCGGGCACGCCGACGAGCAGGCAGTGGCCGCGCGTGAAGATGGCCGCCAATATCTGGTCCATCACGTCGGCCTGGCCGACGATGGCCCGGCGAATCTGCTCGAGCATGGCGGCCCGGTACTGGGCAAACTGAGCCAGGTACTGGCTGATCTGGTCGCTGCTCAATGTTGCTCCCGCTTCGTTTGAAGGACCGTTGGCTATACTGAGCAGTATTGTACAGCAGTCCGCGGCGAGTGGTGAGTGGTGAGTGGTGAGTGGCGAACGGCAGACACTGGTGGTTGTGGGCATCGGCGCCGATGGGGCGGCCGGCCTGTCGCCCGAGGCCCGCGCTCACGTGGCGCGGGCTGAACTCCTCGCCGGAGGCAAGCGGCAGCTCGATTACTTTCTGGACTTCGCCGGGCCACGCGTCGTCCTCGAAGGCGACTTGCGGCAAGCCATCGCCCAGCTTCAGGCGAACCGAACACAACGCTGCGTCGTGCTGGCCTCGGGCGATCCTCTCTACTTCGGCATCGGCAAGCTCTTGCTCGAGCACTTCGAAGGCGCTGAGTTGCAGTTCGTGCCCCATGTGAGCAGCGTCCAGCTGGCTTTCGCGCGGATCAAGCAGAGCTGGCACGACGCCCGTGTGGTGAGCCTGCACGGCAGGCCGCTCGATGCGCTGCGGGCCGCGCTGGCGGAAGACGCCGGCAAGATCGCCCTCTTCACCGATGCTCACAATACCCCGGCGGCGATTGCCCGCGTGCTGCGCGAGAACGATCGCGATTTCACCCTCTGGGTTTGTGAAAATCTGGGGGGCCCGGAGGAGCGCGTTCGCTCCGTGCCCCGCGACGAGGTCGAGCGTGGACCCTGCG
>JBFWSD010000170.1:0-9009 GCA_050248575.1 Gemmataceae bacterium | reverse complement strand
ACCTGAATTCAAACCCTCCTTCAAGCTGGCTCGGACTCTAGAGGATCTTCGGGCCTTGCATTGCCCCGAGGTGAACTTGTGCATCTGGCGGAGGCCGCCCGTGCGCGGGCTGCTTGCCTGTGTGGAAGAGGAAATCGCGACCCGGCGGATCAAACGTGTCTTGAACACCGATCCACGCAGGCCGGAGTTCGATGAACTGTTGCAGGACTTGCCCGCTACTCATCCAGCGCGGGCCAGCTTCAAGCTCGATCTGCACACCCAGGTCGCGCTGTTCGCGCGGCTGTTTCCTTGCCATGAAATCCAGCTCAAGCTCGAAACCTGTACGGGCAGCATGTGCGAGCGGTTTCACATCGATCGCGTGCCCTTGCGTTCCATTTGCACGTATGTCGGGCCAGGTACGGAATGGCTCGACGATCGTACGGTGGACCGCAGCAAGCTTGGCCCGGGCTCGGGCGGGCTGCCCGATGAAGAGTCTGGATTGTTGCTGCCCGGCGCGCATATCGAATGCATCGAGCGCTTCGATGTTGGCCTGATGAAAGGACGCACCTGGCCCGGCCAGGAGGGTGGCGGACTGGTGCATCGTTCACCGCGCACCGAGGCCGGCGCTCCCCCGCGCGTCCTCTTCAAGATCGATGCCGTTTGAGACTCCGGTTCGAAGAATCACCTCGGACTACCCTACCCAGGAACGATATTTGCGTATCTGGTGCGACGCATCGGCCAGAAACCGGGTCGACGCGCGCCGCGTTTTCCTTTACCTTGTGTTGAGCGGGGCCAGCATCCCTCTTCAGGATCTCCACTCAGAAAGGACGCAATGCATGCTGGGAAATGATCCTCTTTGGTACAAGGATGCGATCATTTATGAACTGCACGTGCGGGCTTTTCATGATTCCGCCGGTGACGGTATTGGCGACTTCCGCGGCCTGACCCAGAAGCTTGACTATTTGCAGGACCTGGGCGTCACGGTGATCTGGCTGCTGCCCTTCTATCCTTCGCCCCTGAAGGACGATGGCTACGACATCGCGGACTACACCAATATCAATCCCGACTACGGAACCCTGCGTGACTTCCGCGAGTTCCTGAACGCGGCCCACGAGCGCGGGCTGCGCGTGATCACCGAGCTGGTCATCAATCACACCTCGGATCAGCATCCGTGGTTCCAGCGGGCGCGGCGTTCGCCGCCGGGCAGCCCCTACCGCGATTTCTATGTCTGGACCGACAATCCCAAGAAGTACCGCGAAGCCCGCATCATCTTCAAAGACTTCGAGCCCTCCAACTGGACCTACGACCATGTGGCCAAGCAGTACTTCTGGCATCGCTTCTACGCGCATCAGCCCGATCTGAACTTCGATAACCCGGAAGTGCAGAAGGCCATCCTGCCCCTGTTCGATTTCTGGATGGAGATGGGCGTCGACGCGATGCGGCTCGACGCCATTCCCTACCTCTTCGAGCGCGAGGGCACCAACTGCGAGAACCTGCCCGAGACGCACGCCTACCTGAAGACGTTGCGCAAGCATGTGGACGAGACGTTCACGAATCGCATGCTGCTGGCGGAGGCCAACCAGTGGCCCGAGGATGCGGTCGCTTACTTCGGCGACGGCGACGAGTGCCACATGGCCTTCCACTTCCCGGTGATGCCGCGGCTGTTCATGGCCATCCACATGGAAGACCGCTTCCCCATCATCGACATCATGGATCAGACGCCGGCGATTCCCGACAACTGTCAGTGGGGCATGTTCCTGCGCAACCACGACGAGCTCACCCTGGAGATGGTGACCGACGAGGAACGCGACTACATGTACCACGCCTATGCGAGCGACCCGAAGGCGCGGATCAACCTGGGGATTCGCCGCCGCCTGGCGCCCTTGCTGGGCAATAATCGCCGCCGTATCGAGCTCATGAACGGGCTGCTCTTCTCGCTGCCCGGCACGCCCGTGCTCTACTACGGCGAAGAGATCGGCATGGGTGACAACATCTACCTGGGCGATCGCAACGGCGTGCGCACTCCCATGCAGTGGAGCGCCGACCGCAACGGCGGTTTCTCGAGGGCCAATCCGCAAAAACTCTATCTCCCGGTCATCATCGACCCGGAATACCACTACGAGGCCGTCAATGTCGAGGCCCAGCAGAACAATCCCAGTTCGCTCTTGTGGTGGATGAAGAGGCTGATGGCCTTGCGGAAACGCTACAAGGCGTTTGGCCGCGGCACGCTCGAGTTCCTCAAGCCGAGCAACCGCAAGATCCTGGCCTTCCTGCGCCGGCTGGGCGACGAGTGCCTGTTGATCGTGGCCAACCTGTCGCGCTTCGTGCAATACGTCGAGCTGGACCTGTCCGAATTTCAGGGGCAGATGCCGGTGGAAATGTTCGGCCGGGTCGCGTTTCCGCCGATCGGGCAACTGCCCTACCTGCTCACGCTCGGGCCGCATTCCTTCTACTGGTTCAAGATCCAGCCGGCTGGCGTGAGCGAGATCTCGCTGCGCGATAGCGGGCTGCCCGCACTGCCGGTCGCCAGCAGCTGGGAAGAACTGTTCAGCGCGAACAACCGCCGCCGGCTCGAAACGATCCTGCCCGATTACATGAAGGCGCGGCGCTGGTTCGGCTCCAAGGCCCGCATCATCAAGCAGGCCACCATCCGTGAGCAGTGCCGTTTCACCTATGGCGATGACGTGGCCTACTTCAATCTGGTGCAGGTCGACTTCACCGACGGGCCATCCGAAACCTACACACTGTCCCTGGCGTTCGCCGGGGCCGAGGCTGCCGAGGCCATTCGCGCCGATACGCCGCACGCGGTGGTGGCCCGCATCGAAGGGCCAAACGAGGGCATCCTCTTCGATGCCTTGAGCGACGTCGATTTTTGCTCGGCACTCCTGCAAGCACTCAAGACGGGCCGCACGCTCGAAACGGATGAGGGCGATGTCCACGGTTCAGTCTATGCCGGCTTCGACAAGTTTCGCGAGCTCGACGAAGCGACGCTGGCACCCAGCCTGGGCCGGGCCGAACAGAGCAATACTTCGGTCATCTTCGGGCGGCAGCTCATTCTCAAGGCTTTTCGCCGCATCGACGAAGGCATCAATCCCGATCTGGAGATCGGCCGCTTCCTGTCGGCCAAAGGCTTCCCGAACACGGCCCCGGTCCTCGGCGCGCTCGAACTGCGGCGGCGGCGCGGCGAGCCCCTCTCGCTGGCCATCTTGCAAGGCTTCGTCGTCAATGAAGGGGACGCCTGGCAGTACACCCTCGACCAGCTGGGCGCCTACAACGAGCGGTTGCTGGCCGCGCAGAGCGAAGGACTCACGCCGCCGCCGGTTCAGTCGATCCTCGAGCTGGTTGACGAGGAGCTGGATGAGTCGGCCCGCGACCTGATCGGCACGTACCTCGATACGGCCCGCCTGCTCGGGCAGCGCACCGCCGAGATGCACGTCGTCCTGGCCAGCGACAACGAAGATCCGGCCTTCGTTCCCGAAGAATTTGGCAAGCTCTATCAGCGCTCATCGTACCAGTCGATGCGCAACCTGGTGGGGCGTGTCTTCCAGCAGTTCCGCCAGCGCTTGCACGTCTTGCCCGAGTTTGCCCAGGAAGAGGCCCGCAAGGTGCTGACCATGGAAGGAGAGATCCTCAAACGTTTCCAAACGACCTTCGAGCAATCGATGACGGCCCTGCGGACGCGCTGCCACGGCGACTATCATCTGGGCCAGGTACTCTATACGGGCAAGGATTTCGTGATCATCGACTTCGAAGGGGAACCGGCCCGCAGCATCACCGACCGCCGGCTGAAACGCTCGCCGCTGCGCGATGTGGCGGGCATGGTCCGCTCGTTCCACTATGCGGCCTTCAGCTCGCTCTATTCCAATGGCAAGCACTCGGGCGCCGGGCTGGTGCGGGCCGAGGACCGGCCCACGCTCGAGCCCTGGGCGCGTTTCTGGTACGCCGCTGTCAGCGCCGCTTTCTTGAAGTCTTACAAGCAGACGGCCGAGCCTGCGGGCTTCTTGCCCGCCAACCGCGATGAGTTCAAAGGGCTGTTCGAGGTCTTCCTCCTCGAAAAAGCCATCTACGAGCTGGGCTACGAGATCAACAGCCGCCCCGACTGGGTCAGGATTCCGCTCATGGGAATTCTCCAGCTCGTGTCATGAGGGGGCGGGTGCCGTGACCGGATTGAAGCCACAAACTACTGACAGAAAGCGACTTGCAAACACAGCCTTGGCTTTTCCTTGCGATCGACGCTCGCTTCGATTAACATCATCTCACCACATTGCTCGTGTCTATCTGCACTTCGACTTCGGCGTCTGCGCGATTCACCAATTTTTGTCTCGTCTTCGCCGAACTCCTAATCGGAAGGAGGGCGTCATGCATTTATCCGACCAGAACAAGCGCAAGCAACTTGCGGAACTGGAACTCATCGTCAAGAAAAAGCTGGGCCGCACGATTCGTGACTTCCGGATTGTGAGGACCGAAGAAGGGGTGGCATTGGAGGGCTGGGCCCGTTCGTTCTATGTCAAACAACTCGCTCAGCATCTCGTGCAGATGACTTTCCCGCTCATTGTCAACCGCATGGAGGTGCCCGGACGAGAGCTGGCAGCCGAAGGACAGCTGGGAACGAGCGAGACTTGAAGAAAGGGGAAGCGATGACCCGAACCATTGACACGCGCGCCAATGTGTGGCACGACGTGAACCTGCTCAGTGACGACGACCTGTACCTCTTCAACGAGGGCAGCCACTTTCGCCTCTACGACAAGCTCGGCGCGCATCCGCAAACCGTTGACGGGCAGGCAGGCACCGGCTTTGCCGTCTGGGCTCCCAATGCCGAGCGCGTCTGCGTCATGGGGGACTTCAACGGCTGGAACCGCACCAGCCATCCGTTGCGGGCGACGAAAGACTCGGGAATCTGGACCGGCTTCATCCCCGGCGTGGGGCACGGCGATTCCTACAAGTACCGCATTCGCTCGCACAGCGCGGGCTACGAAGTCGACAAGGCCGATCCACTCGCGCTGGCCAGCGAGGTGCCCCCGCGCACCGCTTCGCGCGTGTGGGACATGGAATATGCCTGGAGCGATCACGACTGGATGGCGGACCGGCGGCGTCGCAATAGCCTGGCCTCGCCCATCAGCATCTACGAGATGCACGTCGGCTCGTGGCGGCGGCACGTGGAGGAAGACCGCCCGCTCACTTATCGCGAGCTGGCCGAGCCGCTGGCCGAACATTGCCAACGGCTCAACTTCACGCACGTGGAGTTCCTGCCCATCATGGAGCATCCGTTCCACGGCTCGTGGGGCTACCAGGTGACGGGCTACTTTGCCCCCACGGCCCGCTACGGTACCCCGCAGGATTTCATGTACCTCATCGATTACCTGCACCAGCGCCGCATCGGCGTCATCCTCGACTGGGTGCCCTCGCATTTCCCGACCGACGAGCATGGGCTGATCTTCTTCGACGGCACCCACCTCTACGAACACGCCGACCCGCGCCAGGGCATGCACAAGGACTGGAACACGGCCATCTTCAACTACGACCGCAACGAGGTTCGCAGCTTCCTGGCCTCCAGCGGGCTGTTCTGGCTCGACAAGTACCACATCGACGGCTTGCGCGTCGACGCGGTCGCTTCCATGCTTTACCTCGACTACTCGCGCAAGGAAGGGGAGTGGATCCCGAACCAGTACGGCGGCCGCGAGAACCTCGGCGCCATCTCCTTCCTGCGCCGCTTCAACGAGGAAGTGTTCCGCGCCTTCCCCGACACGCAGACCATTGCCGAAGAGTCCACGGCGTGGCCGATGGTGTCGCGGCCCACTTACCTGGGCGGGCTCGGCTTCGGCCTCAAGTGGGACATGGGCTGGATGCACGACACGCTCCACTACTTCGAACGCGATCCCATCCATCGCCGCTATCACCACAACCAGCTCACCTTCCGCATGCTCTATGCCTTCAACGAGAACTTCTGCATGTCGCTGTCGCACGACGAGGTCGTGTACGGCAAGGGCTCGCTGATCGGCAAGATGCCCGGCGACATCTGGCAAAAGCAAGCCAATCTGCGGCTGCTGTTCGGCTACATGATCGCCCAGCCGGGCAAGAAACTCGTCTTCATGGGGGGCGAGTTCGGCCAGTGGAACGAATGGAACCACGACGCCAGCCTCGACTGGCACCTCTTGCAATTCCCTGGCCACCTGGGCGTGCAGCGCTGCCTGGAGGATCTGAACAAGCTCTATCGCAACGAGCCGGCCCTGCACGAGCTCGATTGCGACCCGGCTGGCTTCCAGTGGCTCGATGCCAACGATGCCGATTCCAGCGTGTTGAGTTTCTTGCGCCTGGCGAAGAACGGCGACGTGATCCTGGTGATCTGCAACTTCACGCCGCTGCCGCGGCACAACTACCGGGTGGGTGTGCCCTGGCCCGGCTTCTGGCGCGAGGTGATGAACACCGACGCCAAGGAATATGGCGGCTCGGGCCACGGCAACTGGGGCGGCCACGACTCGACCCCGGTGCGTCTGCACGGGCGGCCCCACATGATCAACGCCGTGCTGCCCCCCCTGTCGGTGGTCTTCTTCAAGTGGCAGCGGGAGTGACTAGGGCCTCGTGGGCCTCGTTCCCACGCTCTGCGTGGGAACGCACCACCGCGCCGCTCCGCGGCGAGTCACAACGAGTTCCATTACGTCAGCCCATGATGATGAATTCCAATCATTCTGACGTTCTGGCCACTCTTGGCGTTTCGCCTGCCGAATCGGCGTTGCTCAATGCCGTACATTTCGGGCTGACCAATCCGAAGCCACTCATGCCAGGAACGGCCTGCGGAGGCGACTACAGCCTGGACGGGCCAGTCGCCTTCGAGGAATGCGCAGCGGCCCTCGAGGCTTGCCTGGACAAGGGCTGGCTGCGCGTCATCGATAAGACCATGCTCGACGACATCGAAGCAGAATTGCGCAGCCTCGGCTTCATTGGCCCGGTTTATGGCTTGCCGGAGGTCGATCAAGTTGACTTTACCGTTGCTGGCGCAGAACTCTGGAAGAAGTTGGCAGCAACGATCTGGCCACCTGGCGAAGAACGACCGCCGTTTGCCTGGTGCCAGGTGGTGATTGAATACAAGGCGCAGTTTCGGATTGAAGAACGATACTGCGAACACTCTGTTGGCATCGCCAATGCCCTGAGGAGCTACGCGCAGGAAGGCGAAACGGTGCTTGCCAGCAAGACCGAGCCCATTGGCCCCTGGTGCGTTTACTGGTGGGATCGCTATGCCTCGGGCTACCGGGCCGAGATCGAAGTGACGTCACGCCAAGAAACGGATTGAAGATCCGTCGCGGAGCGGTGGGGGGTCATGCGTTTCTCGCAGAGTGTGGGAACGAGGTCCTTCACTACTCACAGTTGGGGGTTTTTCCTTGTGACGGTAGGTTGTCATACCTAGAATGCGGGCTGAGAATCCCTCCATCCGGGAGCTGTGCCATGAAGCATCGTCTGCTGCTCGCTATTGCCTGCCTGTTCGGTGTTTCAGCCTCGGCCCAGGCCTGCAATATTCCGGTGTTTCGTTATGCTCTCGAGCGCTGGCGGGCCGATCCTTACGAGGTTTTAATTTATCATCGCGGCCCGCTCGATGAGGCCACGGGCAAGATCCTCGATCAGCTCGACCGTTCCGAGCCCAGCGCCAATGTCACTGTCACCGCCATCGACCTCGATAACGACCCCGAGCCCAACCTCGTCAAGCTTCTGAAGTCCGAGAAGAATGCGACCTTCCCCTGGATGGTCGTCCGCTATCCGCTCATCAGTGGCATCGGCGTCACGGTCTGGTCCGGGCCGGTTTCTGCCGATAACGTCAAGCTGGTCGTTGATTCGCCGGTTCGGCAAGAGTTGGCCCGGCGTCTGCTTGCGGGCCAGTCGGCCGTCTGGCTTTTCCTCGACAGCGGCGACAAGGACAAGGACGAGGCCGCCTTCAAGCTCCTCGAAAAAGAGGCAGCCGAACTGCCGAAGATGCTCAAGCTGCCCGTGCTGAGCGCCTCTCCGGACGATGAGCTCCTGGGCAAGGACATGCCGCTCAAGATCGCTTTCTCGATCATTCGGCTGTCGCGCACGCAGGCCAAGGAGGCAGTGCTCGTCAAGATGCTCCTTCTCAGCGAGCCCGAGCTCGACACTCTCAAGGAGCCGATGGCATTTCCGGTGTTTGGACGTGGCCGTGCCCATTACGCGCTGGTCGGCAAGGGAATCAACCGCGACAACATTCTCGATTGCGGCAGCTTCCTGGTTGGCCCGTGCTCTTGCGAGATCAAACAGCTCAATCCGGGTGTGGACCTGCTGGTCAAGGCGGGCTGGGACGAGTTCCTGCGCGACCGGCTAGTCAGGGACAAGGAACCGGAGCTGATCGGCTTGACGGCGCCGCCGGACCCGAAAGCAGAATTGATCGCGGCGCCGGCACAGAGTGCCGCGGAGGCCGTGGAGCAGATTGCTACCCCGCAACCGCTGGAAGAGTCGGTTGACGCGACCGTGCCGTCCAGCTGTTGCAGTGCTTGCGCGGCAGCGGAGCAGAATATGGAGAGCCAGCCCGTCCACTTCGATCTCTACCGCAACATGGCGCTAGCCCTGGGAGCTGGGCTGGCGCTCATCGGCCTGTCCGTGCTCGCCTTCAAGGGCAAGATGCTGCGTTCCTGATCGCTGTCGACCCAGTCCGCTCTGGCCCCGGTATCGCGGTGCGCGCCTGCCGTGGGCAGCGATCCTACGGCTTGTACCTGCCCGCCGGCTTGATCCACGCAACAACCCGCCAGGAAATGACTTGATACTCAAAACTCGGGATACGTTCTCGAGAGGAGTTTGATATAGTCTCGCATCAGTCAGCCTCCTTAACAATTAATTGTTAGCGCCGTTCTACAGGAGACCAGGGAGAGAGAGCAGCAAAGTCGATCGTCGCGGGCGATACCGGCGCTCTTCGAATCATGAAGATAAAAGTGTTTCTGGCCGAAGATCAAACGCTGGTGCGCACCGAGCTGCGAACGATGCTCGAAGCTTCCACCCTGGAGGTGGTGGGTGAGGCGGGCAATGGTCGCG
>JBFWSD010000169.1:0-9024 GCA_050248575.1 Gemmataceae bacterium | reverse complement strand
CGGCCCCCGAGAGCCCGCGCGGACGCGCGTGCTCCGGCCGATAAACCCCCCCCTCCGCGACCCGCAACAGCTGGTCCGTGGCCTCCGACTCGCCGGCGTACAGGAGCCGGAAGCGGGCAATGGCTTCGTGTGCCCGAACGGGATCGCTTTCCTTGGCCTCGAAGAAGTAACGCCACACGAGGATGCCTGCCTTCTCTGCTCAAGCGGGGCATCGACGCGCCGTAGGCGGGAGGCGGTGTTTCTGCTGGCTACGCCGGTGGGGATGCTGCCGGACGCAGGTGCTAAGGCACACCTCGACAGCTCCGACGGCATGTCAGGCATAAAAGGTGACCAAATCCCGACCCTGGCTGACACAGATTTGCAACCAGCTTTCCAGCTCCTTGATCGAGGCGATGATATCTTGGTCCTCGATCGTAGCAAGCTTCGCCTGACGCAGCGATTCTTGTACGGCCCTGATCTCAGCAAGCGTGAGATAGCCGATGCACGGAGAGTCGTCGGGAGGCGGAATTGGAACCGGAACGCCGCGATAAAAGATATGGTCTTGGATGCGAAGAGTTGTTTTCGGGATGCCCACCTTTTCGAGAGCTTCATCTACGGTCTCCGCCCACCTCGCACCGCTGGGCATGGCCGACCAGTGCTCGTCCGTCAAGCGAATGCCGACATACATGCACACGAACTCCAGGGCGTAGCCGTACATGAAATTTGGCCTACCATCGCATTTGTCGCCCTTCACCATTTGGGTGAGTGCTTGTACCATTGTTAGGGGTTGCTCTTCATCATCCAGACAGTCGGCGGCCATCTCGTCGAATTGTTTGAAATCGGACTCGAAATCCTCGATCAGATCGTATAGGTCCTCCTCGTTCCTCGATCCAAGGAATTGAGTCAGATCAGACAGATTGACGGCGTAGGCGGAGAGACAGTAACCCATTTCGCCTTCCTCCGAGGTAGTGCGCCCCGAGCGTAGCTCGCAATGCTCGCGCGGGCGGAGCCAGAGATAGTTCCTGTTCCCTAGCATGCCGAATTCACTATACCAATCGGGCCGAACCGGACTACTCGGAACGCCAGTGGATTGCCAGGAACGTGATTATGACTGCCATTTCGAATTGGACAGAGCTGAAAAAGCGCCTAGACTTTGTGGTGCCGCCGAACCACCGAGTGCTGCCAGTGCCGAATGAAGCCATTCTGGATGCTTTTGAACAGAGAAGGCAAATCAAGCTACCGCGGAGCTACAGATCGTTCGCCAAGCACGTCGGCGCTGGAATGGTCTCGGGTTACTTCGGGATCGCAGTCCCTGGATATCCTGGACGAAAGCTCGACGACCTCGATCGTTTTGATGCGTATACTCACGAGCTCAAGGAAGTCTTTGTTGAAACGTTTGGCGATGCGGAACAATTCGATCGGTTCCTCTTCTTTGCGAAGACGTTTGGAGGCGATTACATTGCTTGGGATCCGGCAGACGTAAGGAATCGACGTAGCCATGAGTATGGAATCTATGTATTGCCGCGAGACGAGGATAAGATACTGTTTCTCGCTAAATCATTTCTTGAATTCGTGACAAAGGTTTGCCTCGGGAAACGCTGGCATGCCGTAATAGGAGGAGAGTATAGGCCCCCCAAGTTCACCTTCGAGCCGGTCGTCGAGAAGATTCGGCGCAAAGGCAAGTGATGGGCATGTGTGTCGAGCCTAGTCAAGGACGTATTCTGTTGCTCGAAGGCAGTCCAGCTTTGGGGTTCTTGCCGTGGTTTATGAACTCGTCGCTTCTGCAAATGATGCGATGCCTCGTGCTCCCAGCCGGCCCACGGCATAAGATAGCCCCATGACCACGGACGATCATCCCCTCTACGCCAGCGTCAATCGCAAGCTCGCGGAGATTATCGCCGCCAGCCCCGTGCGCCTTCCCTGGCAGCAGGCCTGGCAACAGCTCGAGGCCGCCGCCACTCCCCGCCAGCGCCTCCCCCTCTACCGCGCGATCCGCGATAGCGGATGTCTTCCTGCCGAAGCCGGCTTCTTCCTCGTTGCCTGGCTCGTCGACTTCATCTGCGACGAGCATGCCGAGCACGCGCTGCGCGAGCCCGAGGCGCGGCTCGAGGCCATCCGCCAGAAGTACGGCCTCGAGGAGGAAACGCCGGGCACCGAGCACGCCCCTCCCGAGTACCGGCGGGCTATGCGCGAGGTGCACGAGGCCTGGGACCGGCTCTATGCGGCGACCCTCGACGAGTTGGGCGAAACGGACCTCGCGCAGCTCTTCCGCGAGGATCGCCAGCAGTTCGACCGCGAGTACGAGGCCGGGCAACGCTACTTTCACGGCGACGTCGACGACTGCGACGAGGATGGCTGGCTGGACGAGCTGCTCGACGCGGTGGCCGCCTGCATGGAGGCCGAGAGCCCCATGGGGCCGCTGGGCCTGCGCTACTTCGACGACGCGGGTATCTGGGAGATCGTCGTCCACCCGTCCCCCGTCGAGCTGGTGGGCGGCCGGCATGACGGCGAGGTGCTGGAGCCCGGCTTCCTGGTCGACCTCGAGATGCTGCGTGCGGCGTTCGAGGAAGTGAAGGACTTCGGCTGGAACCCGCTCGGCCTCAACGATCCCGACGGGCCCTACATCTCGGTGGAGGGTCTGTTCGAGGGCAAAGAAGTGTTCCTGCGGCTGCTGGCCCATGCCCCTGAAGACGCGGAGCCTGGGATCAAGGTCGACGCATCGGGCAGGTGGCGGGCCCGACACGACCGAGAAGATGAGTAGGAGACGCAATATCGTTATTCCGAAGCGGTGAGGCTGAGCACTTCGGTATCGGCGCGATTCGCGGTCACGCAGAACACCTCATCCGCGCCGCTCGATTTGGCCTCTGGACCACGTCGCGATGGTTGATTGGGTGCGCATCGTAGCTTACGATGCTTGGAAGGCTCTTCAAGCAACGGGTGCCGCCCATGTCGACCACTTCGATCATGCGATTCCTGACGACAACGTGCTTGGTCGTATTGCTGGCTGCCCGCGTCGCCGGACAGGAGGAGGGGTTGGCCGTCCGCGAGGGGAACGCACTACCGAAGGGTGCTGTCGTGCGCATCGGTGCGCCGAAGCTCCGTCACGGTGCCCCCGGCATTCATCTCGCTGTCGCCCCGGATGGCTCGGTCATTGTCAGCGCTGGTCCGGACGGCGTCCTGCGGTTCTGGGATGCGCGCACTGGCAAGGAACGCCTCGCTATCACCGGGCACCCGCTGCTGATTCGTGATCTCGCCTTCTCACCGGACGGCAAGCTGGTGGTATCGGCCACTTCACGGAAGGACAACACTGTTCGAGTCTGGGATGCGACCACCGGCAAGCTCGTTCGCGCCTTGCCTGGCTACCGCGACTGCATTGGTTTCTCGGCGGACGGCCATCTGCTGGCAACGGTCGACGACAAGGACGGCGTGTGCGTCCTCGACCCGAAAAGCGCGAAAGTGCTCACCCGGATTGAAGTCAAGTTCAAAGACATCTACGCGCTTTCGTTCTCGCCCGACGGTAAACGGCTGGCAGTCGCCGGCGCCGACAAGCTGGTTCGCGTCTTCGAAATCTCCACCGCTCGACAGCTCCTGGAAGTGTCGGGAGACGAGAACTCGCTCCACCGCGCCAGCTACTGCGCGGGCGGCAAGCTGCTCGCTGTCTCCAGCGAATCGCGGACGCAGTTCTACGACGCGGCCACTGGCAAGCTCGAGCGCAATGTCCCGGCAGGCGATTCGGTGGTGACCGCCGACGGCAAGACCGTGGCGGGCCGGCGCGGCGAGAGCTGGGACATCGTTCTCTTCGACGCTTCGACGGGCAAGGAAAAACGGCGCATCCCCAGTCGCGACCTTGTCCATGAACTGGCCTTCGACGCCGCGGGCCGAATGCTGGTGACGGCACGCCATGCGGACGGCGAGATCGGCCTGTGGGACGCCGAGTCCGGCAAAAGCACAGCACTCCTGCAGCAAAATGCACGCCCCGCGGCCGTCGACGCTCTGGCCCTGTCGCCAGACGGGCAACTGCTCGCCGTGGGTCGCTGCGACGGAACGATCGTCATCTCACGCTCGGCCGATGGCAGCGTGTTCCGCGAGTTGCCCACGCAAAAGCACGGCATTCTCCATCTCGCCTTCGCGCCCAGCGGTCGCAGGCTGCTGAGCGGCGACACCAACGGCAACCTATGTTCGTGGGATTTGGAAGGGAAACAGGTCGGCCGCATCCAGGTGCGGCGGTCACGCCTGCGCGGCATCGCCCTGTCGCTGGATGGCAAGTACCTGGCCCTGGCCGGCGGCGAGGACGACACGGTCTTCGTGTGTACCCAGGATACGGGTCGGCTGGTCCACCACCTGAAGTGTCCGGGCCTCGATCGCGACGATGTCAACAATCGCGGCATCGCAGACGTGGCATTCTCGGCGGACGGCACCAGGCTGGCGGCAGTTGGCCGGCGGCGCGGCCTGTTCCTCTGGGACGTTGCCTCCGGCAAATTGCTCGGCGAATGCGGGACGCCGCGCCAGTGGCCCGAGTGTGTCGCTCTATCGCCGGACGGCAAGGTGGCCGCCTCCGGTCATGGCGGTGGTCGTGTGGAAGCCTGGAATGCCGACTCGAGGGACCGACTCTTTACCGGCTTTCACGATCATCCGTGGGGCGACGCCAGCACCGTCGATACGGTGGTCTTCAGCCCCGACGGTCGGCTGCTCTTCTCCGGAGGTACCGATGGGCTCATTCGTGTCTGGACGGCCCGGAGTGGGGCAGGTCTGGAGCCGCTCGTTCCTGGGGGCGGCCGCGTGCGCCGGCTCGCCTTCGCATCGAATGGCAAACAACTCGCCTCTGCCCAGGCCGACGGGTCCATTGTCGTCTGGAATAGCCCGCTGCTGGAGATTGGCCCCACGGTGATGCCGCGAGAGTCACAGATCTTCACCGCCAAGCCGCGGAGCACGTTCCGGCACCCGCGCGATGTCGTGGGGGCAGTGATGAGCAAGGAAGGCGACACGGTCATGAGCGTCTGCCACTCGCAAGACGTCTTCATCTGGGACGCCAGGACGGGCAAGCTGGTGCGCACAGTGCAGGAGCCACAGCTTCGCTTCACGGCGATCGCCATGGCCAGCGACAAGGCCGTCGTCAGTGCCTACCCGGTCACGTCCAAGGCAACGGGCGGCCTCTTCAGCGTGACCCGTGAAGGCAAGCGTGAGCGTCTCTTGACTACGGATCCTGTCCAGCCACTCGTCTTTGCCGCCGACGGCAAGTCACTGGTCGGCGTGGTGAATGGCGAGGTGGTGTGCTGGGACGCGTCGACGGGCAAGGAACGAACGCGTCTGCCGGGCATGCCGCCCTACCAGTGCGCGGCGCTGGCCCCGGACGGCAAGACCTTCGCCCGCGCGCGCAAGGTCCACTTTCACATCGCCCTGGGCGCCCCCGACGACGAGAAGCCACGCGTGCTCGAAGGGCACTCCGCTCCGATCCGCACGCTCGCCTACGATTCCTCGGGCCGCTTCCTGCTCTCGGGCGGCGACGACTGGACGCTGCGCTGGTGGCAAGGAGCCAGGGAAGTCCGCTGTCATCACCTTCATGGCGAGGTCACCTGCCTGGCGATCTCGGATCAGCTGGTGGCAGTGGGCGGAGAGGACGGTGCGATTCTCATCATTGAAGTGGCATCCGGGAAACAGATCGACACCCTGGTCGCTGATGCTGCGGGCCTGTGTGCCGTGTCCCTCTCCAGCGACAGCCGGTTGTTGATGGCGGCATACAAGGATCGCGATGTCAGGCTCTGGGACCTGGCATCGACGACTGCGCAAGTGCAGACTGAGCCCGACTTCGACGACTTGTGGTCCAGCCTGGAGAAGGACGACGCCGTGGCTGCGTATCGTGCCCTGGCCGTACTCCAAGCGTCGCCCAGGAAGAGCGTCGCTTTCCTGACGACTCGGCTGCAACCGAGCAAGGACGCCACACAGGATCGAATCTATGCACTCGTCGACAAGCTTGACGACGAGGATTTCGAGGTTCGCGAACGTGCTTCGGTCGAGCTGGCGAAGCTCGGTGCGAGCGCGGTCTCCGCCCTCGAAGATATGCGACGTCAACCTGGCTCGTTGGAGGCGCAGCGCCGAATCGATCGCCTGCTCGACACCATCAAGGAGCGGCCACCGCCTCCACCGCTGTTCCTTCAGGGTGACGACCTGCGCAATGTCCGCGCCGTGCACTTGTTGGAGCGGATCGGCTCACCGGAGGCGCGATCGCTGCTCGAGCGGCTTGCCTCGGGAAGCCGCGGAGACCACATTACCCGGGCGGCAAGAGTTGCGCGGGAACGGATGAAGAAATGATCCGAAAGGAGCTCCTCGCTCACGCCTCGACCTCCCCCATCAACCGCGACAGGCTCACCTGTAGCACGCTGGCGATCAGCCTGAGGTTGAGCACGGAAAGGTTGCGCTCGCCCCTCTCCACGGAACCGATGAACGTCCGGTGCAGCCGGCACTTCGTGGCCAGTTCTTCCTGGGTCCACTCGCGGACGAGTCGTTTCTCAAACTTGGCATATGCGCTGCTTTCCGATTTACACGCAATTGGTCGGCGACTAGCCTATTCTGGATTGAGGTTGTGGACTTTTTGATGAGGATCACCATGATGCTCAACTGCCCTGGCCGTGGGGCTTGCTCTGTGGAAATAACGCTGCATGCGCTGCGCGGCGACGGGTGTGGAACGCCATTTCCGATGACGGCCCTGGATGCCGGCGCGGGGCTATCTTCTTCGAAACCACCCAGGCTCTGGCCCGTAGCGAGGGGAACCCGTGCAATGGTTGCCTTGCTTCTGGCGATCGTCGGCAGCATCGGCTGTGAGCGCTCATCGTCGGAACAGGCAAGCCAAACGGACATCGAGGCCGACAGCAAGGAACGACCGATCAAGCTGGATATTGTGCCGCCGCTCAAGGAGGAAGTGGCCGCATTCGACTTGCCGGGCGTCATCGGCGACGTGCAAGTCGGTGGTGGCGGGCGTTTCCTCGTCTTACATCTTCCGGAACAGAACCAGCTGGCAGTCTTTGATGTGAATGCTGCCCGGGTGATTCGCAGACTCAAGCTCGCCGACCCTGACGTGCGCTTCAGCGCCGGCTTCGATCAGCTGGTGGTTGCCTATCCGCAAAAGCGGTCGATCGAGCGCTGGAGCCTGGCCACGTTCCGGCGGGAGAAAACTGTCGAGTTCAACAGTCAGATCTCGGCGCTGGTGCTGGGCTCGATGTCGCGCGGCCCCCTGCTGGTTCTTGCCGGCTCGAAGGGGCACGCATTTGATCCGGCAACGCTGAGTTTCCTCGACCTGGAGAAACTGGAGCCGCTGGCGCTGACTATCGAGAGCCGGGACGGTGGGGCCCACTTCTCGGCGCGCGACGCCATGGAACTGCGTGCTGCGGCCAACGGCCAGGTTTTTGGTCTCTGGTGCACGAGTCACTCGCCAAGCGGTCTGCACATTCTCGCCATCGATGGCGACAGGGTCATTCATCGTTACATGCACGAGAGTGTCGGTCACGTGCTCCCGGGCCCCGACGGGAAGGTCATCTACACGGCCAACGCCCGCTTCACGACCGAGCTGCAGCCCATCGCCGGTTTCAATCGATTTGACACGGCCTACATGGTGCCTTCCCATCACGGCGATTACTATCTCAAGTGGATCCCCAAGCCGCCACACGTGCTCACGCTGCACCGCGCCGGCGGCGACAAGGCGTCGGTCAAGCTTGACAACGTGGAACTGCCTACAAAGTTGACCGATCCACTCGAGCGCAGGAAGATGCTGCCCTTTCATAAACGGGTTCACCTCATCCCGCTTGCCAAGCTGCTTATTGTCGTGGCCGAAAACGAGAAGACTCTGGTGCTTCACCGCTGCGACCCCGAGCAGGTCCTTCAGGCCGGACGCTGATCTGCAGGAGATGCGATGATGCTCTGGATACTCGAACTCGGCATGCTGGCCCTGGCCGTCTACGTGTTCGTGACCGGTAGGGCCAAAATAGGACCATGGCCTGTCTCCGGCTCGATGGCGCTTGTGCTCGCCGCGCTGCTGACGATGCCATTGTTGGTGGGCGTGCTTGGCTCCCTGGTGCTGTGGCTGGGACCGGGAAGCAACAACTCGATCTGGGAGTACCTGTTCCTGTTCAGTGTGTTGAGTCTCGTGGTTGGGGTCTTCGCGTCGAGCAGCCTGTCAGGGGAAGGAGTGGTCGTGGCCAGTGAGGGCACGACGGAGGAGAAGCTGCCCTCCCTTGATCAGACGAGCATCCGGTCCGATCTGCCGCGCCGGCAGCTCCGGGCAGATCTCTCCGACGTGTTGTCACCGCCGCAGGCGCGCCGCAAGGGGCGGAGTGTGGTCGTTGCCGCCCTGTGTCTGGCTGGCACCTTGGCTTTTGCAAGCATGGCGGCCTACGGTTGGCAGTTCCTGCAGAAGGCCTCGGGCGCGTCTCAGGTTGCCGCTTCAGACGAGCAGAAGCAAGGCGCGGCGGGCAACCAGCAACCCGACGACGGACAGCCCGTTGCGGAGATGGAGGTAGTTCCGCCTCAAACACCGGTCGTGAAAGACAAGGTGGAATACCCACACCCCCATACCGTGAGCGGTTTGACATTCTCGCCCAATGGCAAGATCCTGGTGACGGTGTGCAATGATCGCTGGTTTCGTTTTTGGGACGTAGCCACTGGCCAGGTGCTCCTCCGCGTTTCCTCGCCGGGCTACGTTTGGGGGGTAGAATATTCCCCGGATGGTCGCTGGCTTGCTCTCCACGGTGAAGGACTTTTCCTCTGCGACGGAAAGACGGGCGAAGTTCGCGGCCGTTTCCTCCAGGACAGGAAGACTTGCCGTGGCGTCGCCTTCAGCGCCGACAGCAACACACTTCTGGCTATTTCTCGGACCAGTGTCGAGCACGGCAACTACGAGCACAAGCTGCACGCCATTGACCTTCGTCGTTTGAAGGAGTTCCCCTTTGACGTCAATCTGGGTGAATACAGCAAAGTCGTTATCGAAGAAGTGAAGATACTTGCCAATGACAAGCACGTGTATATCGGCGCCCACGGCGTGACGCGGGACCAGCG
>JBFWSD010000168.1:0-9029 GCA_050248575.1 Gemmataceae bacterium | reverse complement strand
CACGAACGTTTCTCCGACTGCGACACGCCTCACGGGCGCGCCCCGAAGCCGGGCATCAACGACACCGTCCGTGTCCCCGTGTCACCGTGTCACCGTGTCACCGTGTCACCGTGTCACCGTGTCACCGTGTCACCGTGTCACCGTGTCACCGTGTCACGTGTCACCGCAACGAACCAGAAGCCCGGCTTCTCGCCCCTCCAGAGTTCGCTGGTCTTGGCTCTGAGAAGAAACCGCGTCAACATCGAGAAGCCGGGCTTCTTGATTCGGGCAGAGACCGCGAACCGCAGGCGTGCCCGGCCCTCTATAATGGCAGCATGTTCCAGACCTTCGATCATACGGCCGACCTTGGCTTGCGCATTCAGGCTGCCGACCTCGACACGCTGTTTGCCGAGGCCGGGCAGGCCCTGTTCAGTGCCATCGTCGAGGACCTGGGCAGCGTGCAGCCCGCCGAGACGCTCGAAGTGAACCTCGCGGGCAACGATCTCGTCTACCTCCTGTTCGACTGGCTCAACGAGCTGCTCTATCGCTGGGACGCCGAGCACAAACTGTTCTCGCGCTTCGAAGTGAAGTTCGAGCCCGCTTCGCCTGGCGCGAAAGATCGCAAGCTGATCGCCACCGCCCGGGGCGAAGTGCTGGATCGCGACCGCCACGTGCTGTCACACGAGGTGAAGGCGATCACCTATCACGGGCTGGTTGTCGAGCCCACGGAGGCGGGCTGGCAAGCGGAGGTCATCGTGGACATTTGAGAATTGCCGATTGCCGCTTTCAGATTGCCGATTTGACGGCAATCTGAAAGCGGCAATCTGAAATCTGCAATGGAGAAAACATGGGCAAGGACATCTTTCGCGGCCCGCTCGAACGCGTCAACGACTGTTGCTGGCGGATCCCGAAGAGTTACAAGCAAGGCATGCGCGTCGACGGGCTGATCTACGCCAGCGAGGCGCTCCTCGAGAAGCTCAAGACCGATCAGGCGCCGGAACAGGTCGCCAACATGGCGTTCTTGCCCGGCATCCAGCATGCCAGCCTGGCCATGCCCGACATCCACTGGGGCTACGGCTTCTGCATCGGCGGCGTCTGCGCCACCGATCCCGATGAAGGTGGCGTGATCTCGCCCGGCGGCGTCGGCTACGACATCAACTGCGGCGTCCGCCTCGTTCGTTCCAACCTCCACTGGCAAGACGTGAAGGGCTGCCTGCGCGGGCTGGTGGAGGAACTCTTCCGCAACGTGCCCACCGGCGTCGGCAAGTCGGGCCGCTACCGCTTCAACACCAAGGAACTCAAGCAACTGATGGTCGATGGCCCGCGCAGGCTGATCGAGCGCGGCCTGTGCAGCGAGCGCGACATCGAGTTCACCGAGCAGAACGGCCGGCTCGACGGCGCCGATCCCGATGCGGTCAGCGAGCGTGCCCTGTCGCGCGGCGAGGAACAGTGCGGCACCCTCGGCTCGGGCAACCACTTCCTGGAAGTGCAGGTCGTCGATCATGTCTTCGATGAGGAAGCGGCCGGCGTGATGGGGCTCGAGAAGGACATGGTGTGCGTGATGATCCACTCCGGCTCGCGCGGGCTGGGCTACCAGGTCTGCGACGACGCCCTGCACATGCTGCGCGGCGTGCCGGAGCGCTACGGCATCGAACTGCCCGACCGGCAGCTGGCCTGCGCGCCCGTGCAGAGCAAGGAAGGGGAGCATTACATCCGCGCCATGCGGGCCGCGGCCAACTTCGCCTGGTGCAATCGCCAGCTCCTCATGCACCAGGCCCGCGAGGTGTTCCAGACGATCTTCGGCCGCCCGTGGCAGCAGTTGCAGATGAACCAGGTATACGACGTCTGCCAAAACATCGCCAAGTTCGAGGAGCACGAGGTGGCGGGCAAGAAGAAGCGCGTGTGGGTGCACCGCAAGGGTGCCACGCGCGCCTTCCCGCCCGGGCACGACGAGATCCCGCAGACCTATCGCAAGATCGGGCAGCCCGTGATCATTCCCGGCGACATGGGCCGGGCCAGCTGGGTCCTGGCCGGCCAGCCGGGCAGCATGGCGCAGACCTTCGGCACGACCTGCCACGGAGCGGGCCGCGCCATGAGCCGCACGCAAGCCGTCAAGGACGCGGGCGGCCGCAAGATCGACCAGGAACTGGCCGCCAAGGGCATCATCGCCCGCGCCCAGAGCCGCAAGGGGCTGGCGGAAGAGCAGCCCCTCGCCTACAAGGACGTGGACCTGGTGGTGGAGGTCGTGCACCGCGCCAACCTGTCGAAGAAGGTGGCCCGCATGCGGCCCATCGGGGTGATCAAGGGGTAGAGAGAGAGTGACAGGCGATAGAGTTACTTCTTGCTCGCGCGAGAAGGATGCTCGCTTGCGGCAGTGATCGACTCGAGAACAGTTCGGGGAACGAGGTTTATACGGATGCCTGATACAAGCCCGCCAAATGTGGATGGCGTGCGCCTACACCGCTTCACGCGAGTCATCCACGAAATACACGTCAACCATGAATGGATTCATCTCGGCGAAAATATCCTCGGCCTCCTTTGGCATCGGATCTGGCGGCGGCGGGGGTTCTTCTTCGAACACGATGACCTCACGGACCTCACCGCGGATTTGCACAAGTCGCTCGACGATTTGCTGCTTCGAGCCTTTGAGAATATGTGTCTTCATGTTGACTTTGTTCCCTAGCCTCAGGCGAGAGTAATGCCCATTTCGGTCAACGAGTAGCGCACCGCATCGAGGTCCGCCTTCGCGTTGATTGCTCGCACCAGAGCACCATCGGCCTGGCAAGACTCATAGACCCGTCTTACAGGACTGGCCGGAATGTCTTTGCGGTTGTAGTACTCGCACGCCCAGTCCAGGTAGGATCCGGCATCCAGGAAGACATGGCTGAGCAGATGAGCGGACCACTCGCCTTCTTCCGGCTCTTCCACTTCTCCCTGCCACCACTCCTTGTCCTCCCTGCAGCGCCAGATGCAGAAGGTCGTCTCCTCTTGACGGAATTCGGGGGATTTCAGATGTACCAGCAGATTGCTGGGAACCTCATCCAACACCCCAGGCCATGCCCGGAACTCGGCCTGGGCATGTGGGCTCATTTTGGACTCGTGGTCGAATCCCCTAATAAGACATCCGTGCCGGCTATCGAGAACGCACATCAATTCGTCCCCGTTGCCGTGATCGAGCACAGCAACATCCACGGCGGCGAGTCGATTAGGGACGTAAGTGTGGTAGCGGAGGGCTTGATTACGACAGAGAATCGTGTCGAGGATGGCGGACGCGACCAAACCCCAGCGCATATCTTCAGGGTGTGCCTTGAAGCCATCATACGAGTGCATGGCCACCCCCATTGCATGGTCATATTGCAACGCCAAGTTTGCAGAATACAAGCATTCTTGACGTATGTCGCTATCTATTAGGGCGCGAACATCTCTTGAATCACGTTGAGCACAGCTGCCGCCGTGGGGCCGTCGATTTTCCCCAGTTTCTTGACCAGGCGCGACCGGTCCACGGTCCGGATCTGGTCGAGCACCACCTGTCCGTCCTTGCCCTTGAACCGGCAGGCCACACGCGTCGGGTAGGGCCGCCCGGCAGTCGTCAGCGGCGCCACGATCACTGTGCGGATATGGTGGTTCATCTCATCCGGTGATACCACCAGGCAGGGCCGCGTCTTCTTGATCTCGCTCCCCACCGTCGGGTCGAGGTTGATCAGATACACCTCGAAGCGGTTTATTGCCATACCCACTCGTCCTTGTCCCAGTCGGATAGGCTCGGGGCTGCCTCATCGAGCAGGGCGTCGTCGCCATGTTGCGCCATCTTCTCGAATGCGGCAGCCCAGTCCGACCGTGGCTTCTTCGCGGCCCGGATCACCAGGGCGTCCTTCTCGGCGCTGATCTCGACCTCACCCGACAGGCCGGTCTGTTCGAGCAGCAACTTCGGGATGCGGATGCCCTGCGAGTTGCCGATGGCGACAATGCGTGTCTTCATGCCCTACACCTCCACGTGCTTACAATGTAGCTACTTCCGTGGCGGCTGGCAATCCCAGCCGTGCGTCTAGTCGCCGCCAGGGACCTGTCGAATCGATAAACCAACCACGCGGGCCACTGTCGCACTACGACCCGTGGCAGGTTCAAAACCTGCCCCACGCACATTGAGTAACCTATGCACAACCACTGGATCGCGGAACGGATGAGGCACATCGACTCCTCGGGCATTCGCAAGGTGTTCGAGCTGGCGCGGAGCCTCAAGGACCCGGTGAACCTGTCGATCGGGCAGCCCCACTTCGATGTGCCCGCCCCCATCAAGCAGGCGGCCATCGACGCCATCCAGGCGGGCCACAACGCCTACACCGTCACGCAGGGCATCGCCGCCCTCCGCGACCGCATTCAGGCCGACGTCGACAAGGAGTATGGCCACAAGGATCGCCACGTCTTCATCACCTCGGGCACCTCGGGCGGGCTGGTCCTGGCCATGTCTTGCATCGTCAATCCGGGCGACGAGGTCATCGTCTTCGATCCCTACTTCGTCATGTATCCGCACCTGGTGACGCTGGTTGGCGGCAAGACCGTGTTGCTCGACACGTATCCCGACTTCAAGATCGACATCGACAAGGTGCGCGCGGCCATCACGCCGCGCACCAAGGCGATCCTGGTCAATAGCCCGGCCAACCCGACGGGCATCCTGTACACGGCAGAAAGCCTCGAGCCGCTGGCCGAGCTGGCCCGCGACAAGAAGGTGCTGCTGCTCAGTGACGAGATCTACCGGGCCTTCACGTATGACGGCGCGTTCGTCAGCCCGGCGCGCTGGAACGAGGATGTGCTGGTCTTCGACGGCTTCTCGAAGACCTATGCGATGACGGGCTGGCGGCTCGGTTTCGCGCACGGCCCGAAGCGGGTGATCGAGGAGATGATCAAGCTGCAGCAGTTCAGCTTCGTGTGTGCCCCCAGCATGGTGCAGCACGCCGGGCTGGCCGCGCTCGATTTCGACGTCTCTTCGTTCGTGGCCGACTACCGGCAAAAGCGCGACCGCCTCTACCACGGGCTGAAAGACCGTTTCGAGATCGTCAAGCCGGGCGGCGCCTTCTACATGTTCCCGAAGGCACCCTGGGGCACGGCCACCGAGTTCGTCGCCGAGGCCATCAAGAACAATCTGCTGATCATCCCGGGCATCACCTTCAGCAAGCAAGACACGCACTTCCGCATCAGCTACGCCGCCAGCGACGAGACCATCGACAAGGGAATCGACATCCTCAATCGCCTCAGTCGCAAGTAGGCGATGTCGGCTCTGCCCTGGGCTAGTTTGTTAGAGCCCTGCGGGCCCCTCCGCTTCGACCTTCACTCGCACACTCACCGCTCATCACTCACCAAGTACGGAGTGCGGTCGATCATGCCCGCGGCAGCGAAAGCGCGGCGGCGCTCGCCGCACTTGTTGCACTGGCCACACTGTTGGCCCGCTTCGGGGTGGATACAGGAACAGGTCAACTCGAGGGGCAAGTCGCGGCCCCGCTGCAATACTTCGAGCTTCGACAGCCCGGCGTAAGGGCAGTGGATACGGATATCTCCTTCGATGGCCTGGTTGACGGCCTGCTCGAAGCGGGCAAAGAACTCGGGCGTGGCATCGGGGAAAGGATTGCCCTTGAGCAGGGCGAGGGCGATGTGGCCTACCTGGTGCAAGCGACACCAGACCATCGCCTTGGCCAGCAGCAACACGTTGCGCCCGGGCAGGTAGACGGCCTCGTCCGGCGAGGCGGCATCGGGCATGTCGCTGCCGCTCACACTCCAGTGCTGCCCGTAGATGTCGCCCGCGGGCAGTTCGAGCGTCTGCACGGGCTGCAAGCCGGCCCGGTCGAGGGCGGCAAGAAAGCGTTCGAGATGGGCCCGCTCCGCTTCTTCCCAGTAGAGCCCGCTGCGCACATAGAGGGGATGAACGCGGCCATAGTCGCGGCACATTTCCGCCAGCAGCACGCAGCTATCGACGCCGCCACTGACGAGCACTGCACACGCCTGGCCCGCTTCGCTCATACGTTTCAGACTATGCGCCGCTAGCGGGGTCGTCCCGCGCCGCGACGTTTCTGCATGGCGCGGATGCCTTCGTTCGTGACCTGGAGCATGCGGCGGGCAAAGGCGTGGGCGTTCTCGTCGTCGTACCAGTCATCCGCTTCGACCGCCCGGAGGAGGCTATGCCAGGCCGGCGGATAGCGATTTTCCACCAGCAGGATGTAACCCAGGTGTGCCCGCAAGATGCCAAAGCGCGGATAGCGTTCCAAGCCCCGCTTGGCGTAATCGCGGGCACGCTCGAGCTGCGACAGCGTGAGGGCCGCATTGGCCGCGTCCGCAAACAGGTAGGCGTGATTCGGATCGAGAGCAAGAGCACGATCGAACTCGGCCAGCGCCTCTGCCGCGTCCATGCGCTGCAAGCGGGCCAGATCGGTGAACAAGCGGGCCAGCGTGCCCCGGAACGCGGCATTCATGGGCACGAGCGCCACCGCCTGAGTGCACGCGGTGCGTGCCTCCTCGAGCAAGCGGCCGCGTTCGTCGGCGGCATTAGCCTGCGCGGCCAGCGCCTGATACTGCTTGGCCAGCTTGTACCAGTGGTTTTCATTACCTGGCTCGAGGAGGGTCGCGGCCCGGTACTCTTCGAGTGCTTGCCGGGGATCCGGGCAGCAATCGCCGCGGCGGCGGGCCAGCTCGGCACGGCCCGGTTCGACCACCCAGTGGAAGGCCAGCACGCCCGCCAGGCACCATGCGCCCACCGTCAACATGACAACGCCAGCGCCTTGTCGCCGGGCCGGAGTCGACTCATCCATGTTCGAATTGCCCGCTGGCTCGGAAGCCAGGCCGCGGAGCAAGAGCACTCCTGTGGCGACCGTGCTGCCAATCCCGAAGAGCCGACCGAAGACAACGGCCGCCCTCAGAGGCTCCTCCGCAGCACACAAGTTACCGACAAAGAGCACGGCGGCCAGCAGCACGCCGGCCAGCAACCCGGCCCGCAACCCGGGCCGCACCGTTTCTGCCGCGGCATCTTCTTCAGCGAGCCGCGACAGCAGCGCGGCCGCCGTCACCAGCAGCGTTCCGGTGGCTGCCACGGTGAAGCTGAACATACCCTGCACCAGGAAACCGACAAGGAGAGCGATCAGCCCGAGGAGAAGAGTTCGATCCGCAGCGGGTCGATACCAGGCCCGGCGAGCCGTCTGGACAAGTCCGACCAGGAGGAGCACCCCGGCGAGGCCGCCAAGCAGGCCTTGCCCGGCGAGCGTATCGAGGACCAGGTTGTGGGCATGGAGCGGCGTGGTGTTCCACTCGATCAGGTTGAAGGCGGGCGTGCGCACGCTGCCGAAGACCAGGTGAAAAGTATCGAGCCCGGCGCCACAAACAGGATGCTGGGCAAAGAGCGCCAGGGCAGCCCGCCACAGGTGCAATCGACTCTGCAAGCTGCCGGAACGCAAGGCTCCCATTTCCTGAAACCGCTCTTGCATGCCGGGCAGGGCAAGTGCACTGAGACCAAGGGCCACGACGAGCCCTGCTCCCAGCCAGGCCGAGCGGCGCAGCCGCCAGCCACGCAGCCCGATCAGGTAACAGGCCGCAACCGCAAGCAGGGCCAGCCAGGCGCCGCGCGTGTAGCTCAGCCCGGTCATGACCACCGCGAGCACCAGGAGCCCGCAGCAAAGAAACTTAGAGGGGCGTTGCTGCTCGTTGCGGGCACGCAAGAGAAAGCAGCCCAGCAAGGCCGCTCCCATCACCAGGTAGCCGGCCAGGAAGTTCGGATGCCCCAGCGTGCCGAACGGGCGAAAGTAGTCGTGAAGAGTCGAGTTTCGGGACCACGCCAAGGGATCGGCATCGACTGCCTGCACCAGAGCATAGCTGGCAGCGCCGGCAGTGCCGATCACGGCCGCCGCCAAAAGCAGCCACGCTTCCTTGCTCCCCCGCACGAGCAAGCGTGTGGCCACGAACAGGATCACAAACCCGCCCATGGTGGGCAGGCCGCCCAGGCTGCCCGGCTCGCCATGCCAGGACACGCGCGGACTCGTGGAGAAGATCGTCGACAGCAGGGCCGACAGGAAAAACAGCCCTACCCCGAGCATCAACACCGTGCGTGGCACGAAGGCGGACGCCAGCATCGAACGAATCGATGCCGGCCCGCCACGCAGCAAGCCCTGAACTCCGAGTGCCACGAGGGCCAAAGCCGTCAGCATCAGCAAGGCAACCTTGCCATACTCGAACGCTTCCTGCGTGAGCGTGCTGAAGAACAGCGGGGAGAGCACAAGGTGGGCAGCCAGGAGACCGCGTGCACTCGCAGCAACGGCATCGGGACGTGGGCAATCGGTCTTCATGGCGGCGGCTGTACCGGCTGTCTTGGCCCACGTCAAGGGAGAGCGATTTGAGGTTAAACCCGCAAGGCGTGACTGCCCAGTTTGCCCGTTGCCCGCGGATTCCGGTCCGATGATAGGCGTTGGCAAAAATCCGCAAGATTTAACGGTTGTTTGGCCGATCACTTCAAGAGTCGAGCGAGCATGTCTGACCACTCAGCGCGTGCAGGCGATGCGGGGGAGGACCGTTTACGTGAGCAAGGAACGCAGCTCCATGAGTGCGCCGACAGCCCCGGTCACGGGACTGGCGTACGATGCTCGCTATATCTCGGAACGGCCGACCGGCATCGGTCAGGTGTGCCTGGAGCTCTTGCGTGGGCTGGCGGCGCAGCCCGACTGCCCCGACCTGCGTGTTCTCGTCAATCCGGAAACCAGACTTCCCGATGAGCTGCGCAGTTGCCCGGCCCTCACGATCAGCACCGTGCCCTGGAGCCCGTTCGGGCTGGCCAATCAGTTCTTTCTGCCGCGCTATCTTAAACGTCAGCGCATCAAGTTGCTGCATAGCGTCGATGGGCACAATCCGTTGCTGGCGACGCGGACGCGACTGATCGTCAACGTGCACGATCTGATTCCGCTTACCTGCCCCGATGCCATGCCGCGCAACTTCAAGGCGCGTTACGGCTGGGCCTGGAAGTCATGGCTGAAGCTGCAATGTGCCCGGGCCAGCCGCATCGTCTGCGGCAGCAAGCACGC